>NZ_KE992711.1:1739-33088 GCF_000466465.2 Clostridium sp. KLE 1755 | reverse complement strand
GCCGCCGCCACCCGGGCCGCCTCCTATATCCTCAGCCACATTTACCTCTACCTCTCCGCCAAGGCCCCGGTCCCACCTTCCGCCATTACCGCAGCCCTCCTCCTCAACCTCTCCGCCGCGCTGCTTGCCGTCACCCTCCCCACCCTCCACGCCCTCAAAACCCCCATACTCACCCAAATCAACCGCCAGAGAAATACCCCGTAACAACGCGGGGCATTCCTCTGGCACTCTTATCCACATTTATTTGCGTTTGATTATCTGCGTCAATCCGCATCAGAAATTTCCCTTCCTAAATTCCTTTTCCTTCTCACAGCATCGTATCACCCTCCCTTTTCTATACATATTTCACAGAAAAATCACAGTTCCACCAACATTTTTACACATTTTGGGAATACATTTATTTTTAGAGTTGCCGTGCTGCGGCCGTGGTGCTTTCCTGCGGGGCTGCGTTTCCGTGGAGGCGTTTCCGGGGGCTTTGGCCCGGCATGCTGGATCCGGCTGGGGCGGCGGGGGTTTTTCCGGATCCCTCTATGCCATGGAGATGACACAATTTTTGCCCCAAGCTCATCGCAATGCCCGGCATAACGGGATCCGGAAAAACCCCCCGCCACCCCAGCCAGATCCAGCATGCCGGGCCAAAGCCCCCGGAAACGCCTCCACGGAAACGCAGCCCCGCAGGAAAGCACCACGGATCCACCCCACCGGCATCCAAAAATAATAGGAGGACAAAAAGATGATAGAAGTCAGTCATCTGGTGAAAAAATACGGCAGCCACTATGCTGTCAACGACCTTTCTTTCCGTGTGGAAAAGGGCCAGATCTATGGATTCCTGGGCCCCAACGGCGCGGGAAAATCGACTACGATGAATATTATTACCGGCTATCTGGCCCCCACCGCAGGCGAGGTAAAGATAAACGGCCATGATATGATGAAGGAGCCGGAGGAGGCCAAACGCTGCATCGGTTACCTGCCGGAAATGCCCCCTGTTTACCCTGATATGACGGTGGGAGAATACCTGCGTTTTGCGGCGCAGCTGAAACGGATTCCTTCCGGGAAACGGGAGGAGAGCATAGAAGAGGTCATGAAAATGACCCGCATCCTGGATATGAAGGACCGCCTGATACGCAACCTGTCCAAAGGCTATAAACAGAGGGTGGGGCTTTCCCAGGCGCTGCTTGGCTCGCCGGAGGTCATTATTCTGGATGAGCCTACCGTTGGCCTGGATCCCAAGCAGATTATTGAAATCCGCGATCTGATTAAAAGCCTGAAGGATAAGCATACGGTCATTTTAAGCTCCCATATCCTGTCCGAGGTCAGCGCGATCTGCGACCAGATCCTGATTATTTCCAAAGGCAGCCTGGCGGCCTGTGATACGCCGGAAGGGCTTACCAGGCTGATGACGGGCGAGGAGGAGCTGGAAATTACCGTAAAGGGCACCCCGGAGGAGCTGCAGTCCGTTCTTGACGGCCTGGAAGAGATTGAGGGCAGCAGCCTGGAAAAAATATCGGAAACGCAGACAAAAGCGGCCATTAAAACAGGGGAGGACTGCGATATACGGGAAAAACTTTTTTATCTGCTTGCAGATGCGCGCCTGCCTCTAATGGATATGCATGTTACGACCAAGTCCCTGGAGGATATTTTCCTGGAACTGACGGATTCGGAAAAAAATACCGGGGAAAAAGCCGGAGAAGCAGTCGGCAGGAAAAAGCTGCGCCTGGGACGTAAAAAAGAAGGAGCGGCAGAAGCGGAAGAATCAGAAGAAGCGCAGGAGGGTACGGACAATGACAGCGATTTATAAAAGAGAATTGAAAGCTTATTTCTGTTCCATGACAGGCTGGCTGTTCCTGGCGGCCAATATTTTCCTGTCAGGCCTGTACTTTTTTGCCCTGAACCTGCGTTTCGGATATTCCAGCATGGCGAACACAGTGTACAGCATTCTTTTTCTGTTGCTGATAACCGTTCCGCTTCTGACGATGCGCATGTTGTCTGAGGAACGCAGACAGAAAACGGATCAGCTGATCCTTACCTCCCCGGTATCCGTGGGAAAAGTGGTGCTTGGGAAATACCTGGCGGCGGCTACGATTTTTACCATATCCACTCTTGTGATAGCGGTGTACCCGCTGATTCTTTCCCGGTTCGGGACGGTATCCTTCGGAGAAAGCTATACGGCGCTGCTGGCTTATTATCTGTACGGCTTAAGCTGCATTGCCATCGGCTTATTCATCTCTTCCGTGACGGAAAGCCAGGTCATCGCTGCGGTTCTGAGTTTCGGGGCGCTGTTTTTGGGATATATGATGAACAGCATTACCGGCCTGATTTCTTCCACAGGGAAGCTGCTTACCAGAATACTGAATATATATGATATGACCAGCCGCCTGGAAAATATGATGCAGGGGACGCTGGAGCTGAAATCGGTGCTTTACTTTATTACGTTTACCGTGGTATTCCTCTTTCTCACGGTTCAGTCGGTACAGAAGAGACGTTATCAGGTTTCCGTAAAAAGCCTGCAGATGGGGGCCTACAGCACAGGGATGATCGCCATAGTGCTGGTGGCGGCAGTATTTTTAAATCTGGCGGCAGGAGAGCTGCCGGCCCGTTTTACCTCCATTGACATGACGGCGGAAAAACTTTATTCTCTCACGGATACGTCGGAAGAGCTTGCAAGGAATCTGTCGGAGGATGTGACAATCTACATACTGCAGTCTGAAGAAAAGCAGGACACCACCCTGAAGCAGACGCTGGATCGGTATACGGACCTTTCCGGACATATCAGGGTGGAGTATAAGGATCCGGTGGTAAACCCGAATTTTTATAAAGACTACACGGATGGCAATATCAGCATGAATTCCCTTATTGTGGTCAGTGACAAGCGGTTCAAGGTAATCAATTACAGCGATATTTATGAAACGCAGGTGGATTATACCACCTACAGCAGCACGGTGACGGGGTATGACGGAGAAGGACAGATCACAAGCGCCCTGGCCTATGTGACCAGCGACGACATGCCTGTGCTGTATACGCTGGAGGGGCAGGATGAGCTTACGCTTTCCACCGCATTCCAGAATGGGCTGACAAAGCAGAATGCAGCGCTTCAATCCATCAATCTCCTTACCCGGGAGAACGTGCCGGAGGATGCCCAGGGAGTGCTGATTATGGCGCCTGTCAGCGATATTTCGTCCGATGATGCGGATAAGCTGATTGCCTATCTGGATAAAGGCGGGAAGATTTTGATGACCACCTCTTATGTGGATGATTTTGCCGCATCCATGCCGAACCTGCAGAAGGTTCTTGATTACTTCGGGCTGTCCGTGGTAAACGGGCTTGTGCTGGAGGGAGATTCCTCCATGTGCTACCAGCAGCCAACCTACCTGCTGCCGGAGGTAGCTTATGATTCCCTCACAAACGGCGTAGCAGGCAAAAAATATATTTTCATGCCTTATGCCCAGGGCATTACATCGCAGGAGACGGAGGGTGTGAGTATAACCCCTCTGCTTACCACCTCAGCGTCCTCCTATTCCAAGACTGATATCAATCAGGCGCAGACGGTAAATATGGAAGACGGCGACGCGGCAGGCCCCTTTGACGTGGGCGTTCATGCGGAAAAGACACTGGAGGAAGGCACGGCGCAGCTGACGCTGTTCACCTCGGAAAATCTGTTTACGGACAATGCAAACACCATGGTGGCGGATGCCAACCTGACGCTGTTTACCAATGTTGTGGCCTCCATGTCCGACAGTGAGGTGAGCGTATCCGTTCCCGTGAAATCCTATGAAGCCTCTGTAATCACGGTGAATGACGGCACGGCCTTTACCATCGGTTCCGTTCTGATGCTGTTCCTGCCTCTGGGGCTGATTATCGCAGGTATTTTTGTATGGGCCGGAAGGAGGAAACGCTGATGAAAAAGAAAAGAATCCAGCTGATTGTTCTGATTATTATCTGCCTGCTCAGCATAGGCGCCTATTTTCTCGTCAAGCATCTTGATTTAAGCGAAACAGAGGAAACGGCGCCGGAAACTGCTGTGGTTACGGATTTTTCTTCCGGGGAGGTAAAGTCACTTTCCGCAACAGGAGCCCATACCCTGAATTTTGTGAAGGAGGATGACACCTGGTACAATGCGGACGACCGGGAAATGAATCTGGATCAGACAGAGATCAGCGCGCTTATAAACAATATCGATCATATCACCACGGATACAGTGGTGGAAACTCCGGAAAATCTGGCGGAATACGGGCTGGATAATCCGGCAGGTACAATAACCGCCGTCCTGGGAAACGGATCCAGCGTAATTCTTCATGTGGGAAACAAGAATGATATTACCGGGGATTACTATGTCCGCCTGGAAGGAAATTCCCAGGTTTATGCGGTAAGCTCCTATATCGTTACCGCCTTTGACAGGGAACCGGCAGATTTTATTGAAGAGACGCCTGAAACGACAGAAGAAAGCACGGAAGCCCCTGCTGAAACCGGAACGGAAACGCCGGCTGAGAGCAGTGAAGAAACAGCCTCCGCTGAAAATTAAAAATACAGGCTGCAAAGAGCATTTGTCCGTCCGTCACAGCTCCGGCTTTGGCGGGCGGACGTTTTTTTGAAGCTACAAAGCTGCCGGTGTTATGGCTCTGTACAAAAATGAATACTTGTCTTCAGAAAGTATACAGCAGGAAAAAATTGGGTTATAATGTTGCTGACTAAAAAGCTCTCTGCGGGAGAGGGATACACAGGAAAAACAAGCAGGAGGAAACGTGATGAATACGACAGAATTAAGACCCGGCATTTATGCGGTAGGCGTGGTGGACTGGAATGTGCGCAGCTTTCATGGCTATACGACCGACAGAGGCGCCACCTATAACGCCTATCTCATCATTGATGAGAAAATCGCCCTGATAGACACGGTGAAAGAGCCCTTTGCCCAGGAGCTTCTTGAGCGTATCAGGGAAATCGTAGATCCGGAAAAGATTGACTATCTGATATCCAACCATGTGGAAATGGATCATTCCGGAGCAATCCCGGCGGTAATGGCAAAGGCGACCCATGCAGTGATTGTCACAAGCGCTCCCAGCGGATACAACGGCCTGAAGCTGCATTACGGCGACAGCTATGAATATATGCCGGTAAAGGCGGGAGATACCCTGAGCCTTGGCAGGCATACGCTGCAGTTTGTGCCTACGCCCATGCTTCACTGGCCCGATAATATGGTTACCTACTGCCCGGAGGAAAAGATCCTGTTCTCCAACGATGCCTTCGGCCAGCATTATTCCAGCAGCAGGCGTTATGATGATGAAGTGGATATGGCCGAGGTAATGGCGGAGGCGGAGAAATATTACGCCAACATACTCATGCCCTACGGCATGCAGATGAAGAAAACCATTCCGGTGATTGAGGGGCTGGATATCAGCCTGATCGCACCAAGCCACGGCGTGATGTGGAGAAGCCATATCGGGGACATTGTGAATGCCTATAAGCATTTCAGCGATGATACGCCGGATCATAAGGCAGTGGTGGTATTTGATTCCATGTGGCATTCCACGGAGAAGATGGCGAGAGCCGTTCTTGAGGGCTTTGCAATGAAGGGAGTGCCGGTAAAGCTATATGACCTCAAGGTTGATCACATTTCCGATATTATGACGGATGTGCTGAAGGCGGAATATGTTGCGGTAGGCTCCCCTACGATCAATAACCAGATGCTTCCTACGGTGGCATCCTTCCTCTGTTATATGAAAGGACTTGCCCCTAAAAATAAAAAAGCATTTGCCTTCGGTTCCTATGGCTGGGGCGGACAGAGCGCCGGCCTTGTCAATGACGGACTGGAAGCATGTAAATTCCAGATTGTCATGGAACCGGTAAAGGTGCAGTACATTCCTTCGGAAGCATTTCTGAAGGAGCTGTCCGAAAAGGTTGCAGCTCTTGACTGAGGCCGTACGCAGCGGATGCTGCCGATGCAGCATTCGCTGCATCGGCAGTGTTATTTACGGCGCTGCATCAGCTTCATTATCTGATTCATTTTCATCAGTTCCTCTGGGGTGCTGTATTTTTTTATCGCTTCGATAATTACCGTCATTTCCTCCTGTGTGAAGGTGATGTTTGCCGAACGGCTTCTCTGGGCGAGCGCCATGAGAAAAGGCATCAGCTCCTTCTGGGAGAGCGTCTTGCTTTCAAACACCATTTTCTGAAGAAAATCCAGCTTATCAACTGGAATATCCTTTAGTGAAGGTTCCCGCATCCATTCCGGTTTATCTGCGGAATTACCCGAACCCATATAATCTGCCATAATTATTGCTCCCTTTCCGGCGGGCTGTCCTGCATATCAGTATTGCCTGTGGAAGCCGCCTCTGTGTTAAAATCCGACTGAAACATCTGGAACATGGACTGCTGGTCCGGTGAAAGCATTCCCATGAGCATATCCATGGGGTTCATGCCTCCGGCGGAAAACGGGTTGTTCCCGGCTTTTTCTCCGTCCTGTCCGGACTCCGGTGCAGAATCCTTTCCGTCTGCGGCACCAGCGGCGCCGTCTGCATCATTCGTACCCATTCCCTGAAAAAGATCCATATACTGTTTCATTTCCTCATACATCTGCATAGCATTCTGTATGGACTGGAACTGCTCCAGCATGGAACGGACCTGGGGTGAGCAGTAATTTTTTATTTTATCACAGATGTCAATTAAGGAAAAAGGAAGGGCTTCCTCCCGGAAGGTTTCCGGATGTGTGCGGGCAAAACGGAGAGTATAATCGAATTCCATGAATTTGATCATGACGGCCAGCCCTCTGCGGCTGTCTGGATTACAGTAAGGCAGAAGGATTTTCATTATCTGTATTTGGTTGGTCGTATACAGAGCATCAAATGTCTGTAAAAAATCTTTATCATGTTTCTCCATATCCCGGTCCTTCTTCCTTTCATAGAAATACTATGTCGGCGCCGGAAACATAAGAACATAAAAATAGGCTCTGAACCAGAGCCTATTTTCATGTATGCGCCGGGGAGAGGCGCGGTTACATTAGCAGAATCCGTTTCCGCCACAGCAGCAAAGCAGGATCAGAATCCAAATCCAGCTTCCACAGCCAGAGTTATTGCCGCCGCATCCGCATCCGCAGGAATCGCCGCAGCCGCCGCCGAATCCGTTGCCGCCGCAGCAGCAAAGCAGGATCAGGATCCAAATCCAGCTTCCGCATCCGCTGTTTCCGCCGCTTACACCGCATCCACAGTTGTTGTTCCCGCAGTTACTTCCACATCCACAGCCGGTGTTGCTGCCGCCACAACCGGTATTGCCGCCGCATCCGCAGCCGCTTGCTGTTAAATCACTCATGTTTGTTTGCCTCCAAATTGGTTTTTATGGTTTATACTATGCCGTACAGCATGTCAGTGTTTCCTGTGGTTTTGCCATTCTTTAAAATATTTTTTTATTCTTCTTTCAGACAGGGCTGTGCGGACCTGTCCGCCCGGGAGGGACCCTGGGGCGTTTCCTTACCTTTGGAAACAGTCATTCACCGGAAGGAAAATCAGACATATTTTAATAGAAAAAGGAAGGTAACTGTGGCAACGAAACGGTTACAGAGAAAGAATAATGAGCGATGGACCGGGTTAGAAAACTGATACATGCGGAAAGAGAGGACGTATCCCCATACACCGGGGCCGGGGTCACGGTGGCAATTCTGGATACGGGAATCGCCATGCACCCTGATTTTGCGGATCGGGTAATCGGCTTCCGGGATTTTGTGGGAAACAGCCGCAGACCTTATGACGATTGCGGACACGGAACCCATGTGGCGGGATGCCTGTGCGGAAGCGGCGCCTGCTCCGGCGGATTATATGCCGGTGTCGCACCGGGATGCCGGATTTTGTCGGGAAAGGTCCTGGATGAAAAGGGCGACGGTACCATTTCGAATATGGCGGCCGGAATTGAATGGATCCTGGATAACCAGGAGCTTTATCAAATAAAGATATTAAATATTTCTGTAAGCATGGAAGCGAAGCGTTCCATGGAAGCAAAGCATTCCATGGAGGCAAGACATTCCATGGATGAGACGGAACATGTGAGAATGATGCAGTACCTGGTAGCCTGCCTGGAGAGGGTATGGGATGCCGGTATTTTTGTTGTTGTGGCAGCAGGCAACCGGGGTCCTGCGGCGGGCAGTATTTCCCCGCTGGGGGCAAGCAGGAAGGTAGTTACGGTAGGCTGCCATGACGGAATTGCATGTCATGGAAGAAAAAACTCCTGTGAGGCATATTCAGGCAGAGGCCCTGCGGGAACGGAACTGAAAAAACCGGATATCGTGGCGCCGGGAACGGATATCATGTCCTGCAGCGCCGGGTTCCGGCAGACGGTGCGGGGCTGCAGGGACGCCTATATCGTAAAAAACGGCACCTCCATGTCCACGCCCCTGGTGGCCGGAGCTGCCGCGCTGTGTCTCCAGAAATATCCGGAATACTCCAACGAACAGATAAAACGCCGGATTCTCTGGTCCGCCGCGGATCTGGGAGAGGCGTGGAGCAAACAGGGCTGGGGGATGCTGGATGTGGAGAGAGCCCTCCGGTAGATGAGATATACAGGATATGGAATATAACCATGTTTTATCAGGCAGATCATTTTGCCTCCCGATGCGGGACGCTGTCCGGCAGCAGGAGGCGGACGGGTCTGTTTTTTTCTGCCGGACAGCTGAAGCCATAATATTTTCATCAAATCCCAAGAAAATTATTGACACGAAATGTATAATTGTATACAATTATACATGGATTAAGGGATAATGTATAAGACAGACCCTGTTGGGACACATAAGAGTAAGCCAGGCCGTGTGCCGGCGCGCCTGACAGGCCTGAGAAAAGGAGAAACACATGAATATGAATGAAACTTTTTCCAACCGCCCGGTAACAATGAATGAGAAAAACAACCTTCTTGAAATCGAAGAGCATATGTACATACTGGACGATGTCAAGAAACCTAATGTTTTCAGAAATATGTTTCCGTATTCGGAAATTCCGAAGATTCCCTTTAACGACAGGATTGTGCCCCATAACATGCCGAAGGATATCTGGATTACGGATACCACCTTCCGTGACGGACAGCAGTCCCGCGCGCCTTATACCACAGAACAGATTGTGACGATTTATGATTACCTGCACAGGCTGGGAGGGCCCAACGGTATGGTCCGTGCCTGTGAATTCTTCCTTTACAGCAAAAAGGACAGGGATGCCGTATATAAATGTATGGAGAGAGGATACCAGTTTCCTGAAGTAACCAGCTGGATCCGGGCCAGCAAGGAGGATTTCAGGCTGGTCAAGGAAATCGGCATGAAGGAAACGGGAATTCTGGTTAGCTGCTCAGACTACCATATCTTCATGAAGCTGAAAATGACAAGAAGACAGGCCATGGACCATTATCTGAGCGTCATCAGGGAGTGCCTTGAGGAAGGTATCAGCCCCAGATGCCATCTGGAGGATATTACCAGAGCTGATATTTACGGATATGTGGTTCCCTTCTGCGTTGAGCTGATGAAGCTGATGGAAGAATATAAGATCCCGATCAAAATCCGTGCCTGCGATACTATGGGCTACGGCGTGAATTATCCCGGCGCCGTAATCCCCAGGAGCGTGCCCGGAATCATTTATGCGATCCATACCCATGCAGGCGTGCCCCACTCCCTGATTGAGTGGCACGGACACAATGATTTTTACAAGGCGGTCGCCAATTCCACCACAGCATGGCTGTATGGCTGCTCCGGGGTAAACGCCTCTTTGTTCGGTATCGGGGAGCGTACCGGAAACACGCCTCTGGAGGCCATGGTTTTCGAATATGCACAGCTTAAAGGTGACCTGAACGGTATGGATACCACGGTAATTACAGAGCTTGCGGAGTATTACGAGAAGGAAATCGGCTATCATATTCCGGAGAGGACCCCCTTTGTGGGAAAGAATTTTAATGTGACCAGGGCAGGGATTCATGCGGACGGCCTCTTGAAAAATGAAGAGATTTATAATATATTTGATACGGAGAAGTTTTTGAACAGGCCTGTCATCTGTGCGGTATCCAACACATCCGGACTTGCGGGCATTGCTCACTGGATCAATACCTATTTCCGTCTGAAGGAAGATGAGCAGGTGAGCAAAACCTCCGAGCTGGTACATGAAGTAAAGAAATGGGTGGATGAGGAATATGCCGGCGGACGTGTTACCGTTCTGACGGATGCGGAACTCATAAAAGTAATTGATGACGCCTGCGAAAAACTTGGCATCAGCCTGAAAGGCGGCCAGAGTAAGGCGGCAGGAAAGCTGGACAGGTAAGTATGAGCGATAGAGATGTAAAGAGTGAGGTCACGGATAAATATTCCCTGCGGGGACGTGTCTTTCACAAGCTCCGGGACGACATCCTGAATGGAAAATACAAGGAAAATGAAGAACTGCGGGAGGCGGCCATCGGTGAGGAGATGGGCGTCAGCCGCACGCCGGTCAGAGAAGCCTTCAGACAGCTGGAGCTGGAGGGGCTTCTCCAGATTGTACCCAATAAAGGGGCCTATGTTACCGGCATTACGGTGAAGGATGTGAAGGATATTTACGCCATCCGTTCCCTGCTGGAGGGACTGTGCGCCAGATGGGCCACAGAGAACATCAGCCGGGAGCAGATGGAGGAGATGGAGGAAAATATCTATCTTTCCGAATTCCATGCCGGAAAGGGCCATGCCCAGCAGCTGGCGGAGCTGGATAACCAGTTCCACGAAATCCTTTATGCGGCTTCCAACAGCAAAATGCTGGAGCATGTGCTGCGGGAATTCCATGAATATGTATTGCGCGTCAGGAGAAAGACGCTCTCGGACGATGCCCGGGGCGTACAGTCCAATGCGGAGCACCGTCAGATTATGGAGGCGATCAGACAGAGGGATGCCGATCTGGCGGAACAGCTGGCTAATGCCCATATCCGCAAGGCCTACCGGAACATGGTAAAAAGCGGGTTATATGAGGCTTATGAAGAAACTGAGTCTGCGGACGGCAAGCAGGCGGAACAGGAGAATTAAAATATGAATAAAATCGAAATGAAGACTCCCCTGGTGGAGATGGACGGCGATGAAATGACCAGAATTCTGTGGCAGATGATCAAGGAGGAGCTGATTCTTCCTTTTGTGGATCTGAAAACAGAATATTACGATCTGGGACTGGAACACCGGAATGAAACCAACGATCAGGTTACCGTAGATTCCGCCGAAGCCACAAAGAAATACGGTGTTGCCGTAAAGTGCGCAACCATCACTCCCAATGCGGCCCGTATGGATGAATATAAGCTGAAGGAAATGTGGAAAAGCCCCAACGGAACCATCCGTTCCATTCTGGACGGCACCGTATTCAGGGCGCCCATCGTTGTAAAGGGAATTGAACCCTGTGTCAGGAACTGGGAAAAACCCATCACCATCGCCCGCCATGCTTACGGTGATGTATATAAAAACGTGGAAATGAAAATCGAAGGCGCCGGTAAGGCCGAGCTTGTTTTCACCGATAAGGACGGGAAGGAATCCAGGGAAACCATACATGATTTCAAGGATGCCGGCATCATCCAGGGCATACATAACACAAAGGCTTCCATCACCAGCTTTGCCCGCGCCTGCTTCCAGTATGCGGTAAGCACAAAGCAGGATCTGTGGTTTGGAAGCAAGGACACCATTTCCAAAAAGTACGACCATACCTTCAAGGATATTTTCCAGGAGGTATATGAAGCGGAATTTAAAGAAAAATTCGAAGCGCTTGGGCTGGAATATTTCTACAGCCTGATCGATGATATCGTAGCCCGTATCATGAAAGCAAAGGGCGGCTTCATTTGGGCCTGCAAGAACTATGACGGCGACGTGATGAGCGATATGGTTTCCTCCGCCTTTGGTTCCCTGGCCATGATGACCTCCGTACTGGTATCCCCGGACGGCATTTACGAATATGAAGCCGCCCACGGAACCGTGCAGAGACATTATTACAAATATCTGAAGGGAGAAGAGACCTCTACCAACCCGGTGGCCACCATCTTCGCATGGACCGGCGCACTGAGAAAACGAGGCGAGCTGGATGGGATTTCCGATCTCTGCGATTTCGCGGACAGGCTGGAAAAGGCAACCCTTGACACCATTGAAAGCGGCGTTATGACAAAAGATCTGGCCCTGATTACCTCCCTGAAGGAAGTGACTGCGCTGAACAGCAGGGACTTTATCGGAGCTATCAGAAAACAGCTGGAGGCATAGCGGTCCTGCGCCGGAGCGCTTCCTGGAAACGATCGGCAGGCGGTTTTTGAAAATAATGTGCAGGCGGTTTGTGAAAACAGAAGCTTGATTCCTTACGGAAATAGTGTTACAGTATTACGTGCTGATACTAATGAAAGTAAGGGGCACAGGAAAAATGAAAAAATTGATACAACAGATATTAAAGTTCGGCGTAGTAGGATTTCTCTGCTTTTTTATCGACTACGGCATCATGGTGGCTCTCACGGAGCTTTGCGGCATACCGTCGGTAATTTCCAGCGGAATCTCCTTTTCAGTATCGGTAATTGTAAATTATATTCTGAGCATTACCATGGTATTTGATGCGGACAAGGATGCGAATAAGGTAAAGCAGTTTGTTGTTTTCCTCATTCTCAGCATCATTGGCTTAGGCATCAACCAGCTGATAATGTGGGGAGGCACCTCCTGGCTGGATCAGTACATGGAACGCTCCTACATGCTTGTTAAAATCGTGGCGACGGCTGTGGTTATGGTATATAATTTCATTACCAGAAAGATTTTCATCGAGAAAAAACCGGAGAAATAATAGTTACGGAAAAGAAGGACAGCACACGGGACGGCTCAATAAAACAGTATAAGTTGTTTTCGGGAAACGGCGTAGCTTCAGGCTATGCCGTTTCTCCGTTTTGTGTGACGTGCAGTGATTGTTGGTTTTTCTGCGGGAAAACGGGAATGCCTTGATGTGATATCCTCATTCCTGTATAATTAAATCAGCGCGGAATGTGGGAGGTTATCATATGAAACAGCTTAAAACAGCCGTAATCGTGATAGATATGCAGGCAGATTATATTGGAGAAAAGAGCAAAAATAAATATTATCCCCATACGCTTATTGATAAAATCAACGATAGGATAGCCGCGGCCGTAAATCATAATGAGAGTATCATCTATGTAAAAAATGTAGGGAAACGTAACAAAGAATCTTATATTTCAGATTTTGTGGAGGGCTTATCTGTTGTTTTGCCGTTGACTTATATCGGGATAAAAAGCAAGGAACGTTTTTCTGAAACAAGAGAAAAACTGCTGAAAGCGAATGTGCAGATAATTGAGCCACAGGAGGGAAAATGTTTAGGATAGGAGAGTTTTCAAAGCTAACACAAGTAACGATAAGGATGTTAAGATACTATGATGAAATGGGGCTTTTGAAGCCGTCACAGATTGACCCGCGGACAAACTATCGAATGTACTCTGTAGACCAAATCCCTACTCTGAATAAGATTATCTATCTGCGCGACAGTGGATTTAATGTTGCAGAAATCGCAATCGCGCTTAACAATGGGGAAGATAACTTTATTGCAGAACAGCTTGATAAAAAACACGAAGAAATTGAACAGGCGATACAAATAGAAAAAGAAAAGCTACGAAAGATTGAGCTTGCAAAAAAAGAACTTCACGGCAGTAAAAATGAAATGCACTATAATGTTTCAATAAAATCCATATCGTCCTGTCAAGTTTTGTCTATAAGACGTGTTATTCCCACTTATTATGCAGAGGGCGAATTATGGAGAGAGTTATCCTCTTTTGCAGCGCAAAATCATGTAACCATATCAAGCGACACATTTTCCATTTACCACGATGCAGAGTATAAAGAGCAAGATGTTGATGTGGAGTTGTGTACGGCGGTGAAGAAAATTGGTAAGAACATTGGTGAATTTACATACCGAATTACCGAGCCAATACCAATAATGGCCTGCACAATGGTATACGGTGAATTTTCTAATATCGCAGGAGCATATTTAGCTTTTGCGGAATGGCTGCAAAAGAACAGCCAATATCGAATGAAAGGTGCAACCCGTCAAATCGTACACCGTGGGCCGTGGAATGAAAATGACCCGAAAAAGTATTTGATTGAAATTCAAATTCCGTTGGAAAGGGATAACTAAAAGTCTTGCAATTTTAGTCTTGCAATTTTGCAAGGCTTTTTCTTTTTCCATATTGACTCTCACATGATGTGAGGGGGTATACTGCACTTGAAAATAACAATCAAGGAGGAAAACAGCATGATGAATTTTGAGGTATACCCTATCGGAAGAATCCAAAACAACGAAAACGGCACGGTTATTGAAATCGCGCCAAAGTACATCCCTGCTATGAAAGCGTTGGAGGGCTTTAGCCACATCAACGTCATTTGGTGGTTTAGCGACTCTGATAACAATGACGCAAGGAACACGCTTGACGCACCGAAACCGTATAAAAATGCCCCTGATACAATGGGCATTTTCGCCACAAGGTCGCCTATCCGCCCTAATCCGATTGCCCTGACCGCAGTAGAAGTAATACACATTGATTATCAAAAGGGGCTTATCCAGATTGCGTATATTGACGCTAACGACAATACGCCTGTTTTGGATATTAAACCTTATACGCCGAGCCTTGACCGTGTAGAAACGCCGGGTGTGCCGGAGTGGTGCAGTCACTGGCCGAAAAGTTTAGAGCAATCCGCTTATTTTGCATGGGAAGATGAATTTAATTTCTGATACCCCTTAACCGCCCAACGAATAATAAAAAAACCATTGTTGTGGCGACAGGATAGCTATGCGCCTAAACAAAATACGGTAACCAAACGACGGTTTTGAAATTGATATGCTCCCTGTAAAGTAGACAGACGAAAAAACAAAACTGTTGAAATAAAGGGAGCATATCATAGCAATCAAAGCCGCCGTTTTTCTTTTTCTAAAATGGAATAACGGAGGGCGAATTAAAGTCGTCCTTTTCATGGACACGGCGGTATATTAGGAGGTATCGCCGTGAACAATTTATATCGACAATATTCGACAATTATTAGCTTGTTAAAAAAAGCCTATACCCGCCTACGGGATATTGCGGCTATCAACATGAATACACACATTACCATATAAACTTATATAATTCCTATTACGGCATTAACGCCCGTGCAGACAACTTCTGTATGGAAGTTTGCATTTCCCCCTTTCCGCGTGGAATGGGGGTGATTAAAATGACGTATTCCAAAGAGCAAAAGGAACATATCGAGTTTGCCTTTGACGCATTTTGCCGGACTGTACTGCGGTATGAATTTATCAATACGCTGCGGGATAAGCGGCGGTGGTCACAGCATGAAATCTCTCTTGACTATCTGCGCGACGAGAAATATTTTGACTCATTTACAACAGACAAGTATTTTGTCAAGCATGACAAGCCTACAGCTTTTCGTGTCTGCGGCAAGACGGTAATTGTAGACAGCGAGAAATTAGTACAGGCATTGAAACACTTGCCGGAAGCAAGGCGGGAATTGATACTGATGTACTTTTTCCTGCGCTACACAGACGTGAAAATCGGCAGACTGTACGGATGAAACCGTTACCCGATAGAGGGTAAATTAGCCTTGTTTATGCGGCTTCACAGATACGGAAACAAGGTGGGTAAGGGATTTACTCATACCCTCAAAAACAGGCTTCTACTGCGTGACAAAACGGGCGCACCGCCGTTAAGACGATACACCCGTTTTGCCTTGCACCCTGTATGGCAGCTATCCGTTTCTGTTGTTTGTGATACTGTCTTATGAGTAGTTACCTCAACAGACTGTGCTTTTTGGGGTTTAGGAATATCAAAGGGGAATCCAAAACGCAGACTGTTTTTCCGTCACCCCATCAGGGGTTAAAAAGAATCATGTGCAATATTGCTGTTTCATTACCAACATTTTTGTATGAATGCGCGGTATCGGCCTCAAATCGTATACTTTCTCCCTTTTCGACTATAAAATCCTGACCGCCCGCATGAATCTGAATTTTGCCTGTAAAGATTGTAATAAATTCAGTGGTTCCCTTTAAGTGCGGTTCGGATTCCCAATAACTTCCTTCATCTAATTCCAGATAATAGACTGCAAATCTGCGGTTCTCATTATCCGGGAAAAGAGAGAAATTTTTTACTTTTCCGCCATCTTCAAGCAAAGGCTGGATGTCGGATGTTTTCACAATCTCATATGGACTTTTGGGACGGACGGTTAAAGCGTCAAACGGTACTTTCATTCCGTTGGAAATTTTCCACAGTGTGGAAATGGTCGGATTCCCGTCGCCGCGTTCAATTTGTGCAAGCATACTTTTACTGACACCGCTCAGCCGTACAAGCTCATCCATGCTTAATTTCTTTTCTTCGCGCAGCCGTCTGATATTTTTAGCGACTATCATATTCATTGAATCCAAATAAATCGCTCCTTCCTCTTGACAATATAATACACCAGATGTATTATTATATCGCACTGATGCAATATAATAACCATTCTGTATCATTATACAATTTTGAATTGGGCCTGTAAAGAGGAAAGGGGCATTTATACTATGAAAAGAGAACATTTTTCATCGCGGCTGGGATTTATTCTGCTTACAGCAGCCTGTTCCATCGGTTTGGGAAACATCTGGAGATTTCCCTATATCACCGGAAAGTATGGTGGCGCGTCCTTTGTCATATGTTACTTGTTTTTTAGTAATATTGGGCTTGCCGATTGTAGTAATGGAATTTGCGGTGGGCCGGGCGAGTCAGCGAAGCACCGCATTGTCATTTAATATTTTGGAGCCGGAGGGGACAAAATGGCATTGGTTTAAATATGTAACAATCATTGGAAACTATCTGCTGATGATGTTTTATACGGTAATCAGTGGATGGCTGCTGTACTATTTTATAAAAATGGTAAAGGGCAGGTTTCAAGGCCTTACCTCAAACGAAGTTGCTGATGTATTCTCTGATTTGCTTGGGAACCCGACAGCCATGAACGTATGCTCGTTTATTGTGATCATTGTTTCCTTTGCAATTTGTGCTATCGGCTTACAAAAAGGAGTGGAACGTGTTACAAAAATCATGATGTCCTTATTATTTTGCCTGTTAATTGTATTAGCTGTCAGGTCTGTTATGCTTCCCAATGCGGAAACAGGATTGCGCTACTATCTCTATCCGGACTTTCGGGCCATGCAGAAAATAGGAGTGGCGGAATGCATTTTTGCGGCAATGGGTCAGGCATTTTTTACATTAAGTATTGGAATTGGTACATTATCCGTATTTGGGAGCCGGATTGATAAGAGCCATTCCCTGACCAGCAACGCACTGTATATGGGTATTCTCGACACCGTGGTTGCACTTATTGCAGGTTTAATTATTTTCCCGGCCTGCTTTAGCTTTGGGGTGGAGCCGGACAGTGGACCAAATCTATTGTTTATTACGTTGCCAAATATCTTTAATGCAATGGATAACGGCCGTCTTTGGGGAAGCTTATTTTTCCTGTTCATGGTATTTGCAGCTATTTCCACTGTCATTGCAGTCATTGAAAATATCGTTACCTATGGAATGGATTTAACCGGCTGCAGCAGAAAGAAATCGGCTTTTGTAAATCTTGTATTACTATTATTGCTGTCATTACCCTGTGTGTTCGGATTTAACCTCTGGAAAGGTTTTGAACCGCTGGGAAGCGGCACAAGTATCCTTGATTTGGAGGATTTCATTTTAAGCAATAATCTGCTTCCGCTGGGGAGTTTGGTATTTCTTTTGTTTTGTACCCGGCATTATGGGTGGGGCTGGGATAATTTCCATAAAGAAACGAAGATTGGAAAAGGCTTGCCATATCCGGACTTTGCTAGAAAATACATCAGCAATATCCTGCCGGTTATTGTACTTGTAATCTTCATAAGCGGCTATTTATCATTGTTGAAATAGAAAGGGGTTATGATGTTTCATTTATACGATTTTCTGATTTATTGTTTTATTACGGCTTACACGCCGGGCGCAAACAACCTGCTTTCCATGAGCAATGCCATACGGCTGGGATTTTGTAAGAGTGTCCGTTTTAATTTCGGCATACTGGCCGGATTTGCAATCGTTATGTCTGTTTGTACCGCATTCAGCGCGACACTCTATTCATTTCTTCCAAAAGTAAAGATTGTCATGCAGATATTGGGCGCCGCATATATGCTGTACCTTGCATGGAAAGTCTGGAAAAGTTCTTCTGAATTAAGTGCAGACGGCGGTAAGGAGGCCAGCTTTCTTTCCGGCATGGTACTGCAATTTGCCAATCCTAAAATCTATATTTACGCAATCACGGCAATGTCGCTTTATATCCTGCCTGTTTATCATTCGGGGACAGCGCTCATCGGGTTTACTGCCATACTGTCTCTGATTGGCGCTTCAGGCTCCTTTGTTTGGAGGCTGTTTGGAGCGGCATTTTGTAAATTCTTCTCCAAACACACGAAGCTGGTAAATGCTGTTATGGCTCTTTTGATTGTTTACTGCGCGATTGCTTTATTCCTTTAGTAGTTCGTCTGCATTAGAAATTTAATGCTTTATTAGCTGCTGTGAAGCACAAAAAAACACGAGGGTAACTGGCTCCAGGCGTATTCTATCTGTGGAAAGCAGCCGATTTAACTGAAACATAGAAATCAAAGCCCTTTCCGGCGCATATGATACAAAAAAGGCTACAGGATACGAATATGCAGATTTATGTTGTAAAACAGGGGGATACTGTCGATACCATTGCCGGAGAATACGGTGTTTCCGTTGAGGATATCATTTACGATAATCAGATTCCCTATCCCTACCGCCTGGCAGTGGGCATGGCGCTGCTTTTGCGGATAACGGGAGAGGAGGGTGCCGGTCTGTACGATGCATATGTGAACGGCTATGCCTATCCGTTTATCAGCAACTATGTGCTCAACCAGACCCTGCCATACTTGTCCTCCTTATCCATTTTTTCTTATGGGTTTACTACGGAAGGGAACCTTATTCCCCCGGCGATTGATGAAAGCTTCATGATTCAGGCGGCGCTCCTGGAGGACGTGGCTCCCATCCTGACCCTGACGCCCTTCGGGGCGGATGGCATGTTTAATAATTACCTGATTTCCGTCCTGGTCAATAACCAGCCGGTCAGGGATACCCTGATTGCACAGCTGCTGTTTACCATGGAACAGAAAGGCTATCAGGGAGTGGATATCGATTTTGAATATATCCTTCCTGAAGACCGGGACGCTTTCACCGCCTTTGTGGCGGAAACGAGGGCGGCGGCCAATGCGGAAGGCTACACCCTTTCCGTCGCGCTCGCGCCCAAGATATCCGATACCCAGACCGGCCTTCTCTATGAAGGAAAGGATTATGAAGGACTGGGAAGGGCGGCGGACAGCGTACTCCTCATGACCTACGAATGGGGGTATACCTACGGTCCGCCGATGGCCGTCGCGCCCCTCAACAAAGTGATCGAGGTGGTGGAATACGCCATAACAAAAATCCCTCCCGAAAAAATCGATCTGGGCATACCCAATTACGGCTACGACTGGCCCCTCCCCTACATAAGAGGCGAGAGCAAAGCCGATACCATCGGCAACATAGAAGCCGTCCAGATAGCCATTGAAAACAACGCTGAAATCCTTTTTGACAGCACTGCCATGTCCCCATGGTTCCGCTACACAAAAGACGGGGTGGAACACGAGGTCTGGTTTGAGGATGTCCGCAGCCTGCGCGAAAAATTCCGCCTGGTAAAAAGCTATGGCCTGAGAGGCATGGGCTACTGGCAGATCATGCAGCTTTTCCGGGCCAACTGGCTTCTTCTCGCAGATACCTTTTCCATACAAAAAAGGCCTGCCGGTTAATCCGACAGGCTTTCCCATTCCTCCATTTTAAGCAGAAGCTCTTCCTCAACCTGCTCCTTTTCCCTGGCCAGCGCCTGCAGCCTGGCAACATCCGTGCATACCTCGGGCCGCAGCATTTCCGCATCGATTTCCTGGCTGCGGGTTTCCAGACGTTCGATTTGCTCCTCACACCTTTTCAGGGCGTTTTCCTTCTTCCGCAAAGCGGCCTGCGCTTCCTTCTGCGACTGCCAGTCCTGCTTCAGGCTGGAAGAAGCGGCAGAGGCGGCTTCGGATTTTATCCCGCCGGCAGCAGGAGGGAAGGCTCCGCCGGTCCCTGAAGAAAGCACTGTATTTTCCGCCTTCTTCTCCAGATAGTAATCATAATTCCCAAGATACCCGGTAAACCCGCCGTTGCAAAGCTCCAGAATCCGGGAAGCCGTGCGGTTGATAAAATAACGGTCATGGGACACATAAAGCACTGTGCCGCTGTAGCTGTTGATGGCGTCCTCCAGGATTTCCTTACTCATGATATCCAGATGGTTCGTAGGCTCATCCAGAATCAGGAAATTTGCTTCAGACAGCATCAGCTTGGCCAGAGACACACGTCCCCGTTCCCCGCCGGAAAGCATCTTAATCTGCTTGAACACATCGTCCCCGGTAAAAAGAAACGCTGCCAGAACATTCCTGATTTCCGTATTTGTGAGCGCAGGATACTCATCCGAGATTTCCTCAAACAACGTTTTGTCAGGATGCAGTACATGATGCTCCTGATCATAATATCCGATATGTACCTTTGTCCCCAGCCGGATATTCCCGGCATCCTGTTCCACAAGCCCGTTGATGATTTTTAAAATCGTGGTTTTCCCCGTCCCGTTGTCACCGATAACCGCCACATGCTCCCCGCGCTTTATGGAAAAAGACAGCCCTTCAAACAGCCGTTCCGGCCCGAACGCCTTTGCCAGATTTTCAACATCCAGCACATCGTTCCCGCTCATGATCCTGGGATGCAGCTCCATCCGCATATCCGCCCGCGTTTCCACCGGCTTGTCCAGCACCTCAATCTTCTGAAGCATCTTTTCCCGGCTTTCCGCCCTCCGGATGGATTTTTCACGGTTAAAGGAACGCAGCTTCTCGATTACCGCCTCCTGATGCTTGATTTCCTGCTGCTGATTCATGTAAGCATTCCACCGCGCCGCCCGGACCTGCTCTTTTTTCACTGCATAATCCGAATAATTCCCTGAAAAAACGGAAACCTCCGTACCGTCAAGCTCAATAATTTTCGTTGCGATCTTATCCAGGAAATACCGGTCATGGGACACGATCAAAACGGCACCCTTATAATTCAGGAGATAGTTTTCCAGCCAGGCGATGGAAGACATGTCCAGATGGTTCGTAGGCTCATCCAGAATGATCAAATCCGGCCTGTCAAGCAGAAGCTTACCCAAAGCCACCCTTGTTTTCTGACCGCCCGACAACGTACAGGCCTTCTTGGAAAACTCCTCTTCCGTAAAACCGAGCCCCTTCAAAACTCCCACGATCTCGCTCCGGTAGCTGTACCCGTCCGCCAGCTCAAACTGATGCGTATAAAGCGCATACTGCTCCATCAAAGCAGCCAGCGCCTCCCCTTCCACATGCTTCATTTCCAGCTCGCACTGCCGGATCCGCTCCTCCAGCGCGATCACATCCCGCTTCACCTCAAGAAGCTCATCATAGATCGTATGCTCACTGTCCACCTCAGCGTTCTGCGGAAGATACCCGAAGCTCTTATCCTTTCCGAAGACCACCTGCCCGCTGTCAGCCTCCAGCTCCCCCACAATAATCCGCAGCAAAGTAGTCTTCCCGGCCCCGTTAATCCCCACCACAGCCGCCTTCTCATAATCCTCTATATGAAAAGAACAATTCCTGAACACCTGCTTCTCATGAAAAGCCTTATTCACATTCTGACAAGATAAAACCATTCCCACTCACCTCTATAACTCATTTTTCTTTTTTTGCCCTTAAATCCCTTTTCCCTTCCGCCCTGCTTAGCGTACCCCGCCTGACGTCCTGCGCCGTTCTCAGGCCTGGGGGCAAGGGGGCGGGGGATTTTCAGGTGAATCTCACAAAAATGGAGACAATTTCTTACCTCGCCGTTTACCTGGGCTGCTGTCCGCCCAAACGGCGCTGTCTGACGAACGAAGAGAGGAGTTCTGCGCCGTTTGACAGCAGCTCAGGCAAACGGCGAGGTTAGAAATTTCCCATTTTTGCGACTGAACCTGAAAATCCCCCGCCCCCTTGCCCCCAGGCCTGAGAACGGCGCAGGACGTCAGGCCCACCCCCACAAGTTTACCGTTGAAGGGACGGGCTGTCAATTCAAACCTATTTAATTCATTGACATTTTTTTAACATATGTCTATAATAATTAAGTAATGGGTTCAGCCGCAGGACAGGTCTGTGCATTTGCTGCACAGACCATACAAAATGCGGCGCCTGGAAGCGGAAATCCGTCGCCAAAAGCAGGCCGGGATGGATTTTTGCCTGTAACTGCGGATACAAAGCAGTTACAATGGGCTTGGAAAAAAGAATGGAGGCGTAACAAATTGGATAAAGAAATTTCACAGGCAGTAATCGCGCGTCTTCCCAGATATTTCCGGTACCTTGGTGAACTGAAGGACAGTGGCGTGGAACGCATTTCCTCTCAGGAGCTGAGCAGGCTGATGCATGTTACCGCATCCCAGATCCGGCAGGATTTCAATAATTTCGGAGGCTTCGGACAACAGGGGTATGGCTATAACGTGGAGTATCTGTATACCGAGATCGGCAAGATACTCGGATTGGATAAAAAGCATCATCTGATAATCATTGGTGCGGGCAATCTTGGCCAGGCGCTGGCTAATTATATGAATTTTGAGCGCCGCGGCTTCATTTTCACAGGCGTATTTGATATCAATGAAAAGCTGCACGGAAAAATGATCCGCGGGATGAAGGTCCGCCCCATGGAAGAAATGCAGGAATTTGTCAGGGAAAACAATATTGATATCGCGGTGCTTACCATACCGAAGGAAGGCGCGGCCGCCGCAGCTGAAAAGCTGGTGGGAATGGGAATCAAGGCCATATGGAATTTCGCCCATGTGGATTTGGATGTGCCTGACAGCGTGCAGGTGGAAAACGTACACCTGTCGGACAGCCTCATCAAGCTGTCCTATATGATAAATCAATATGAAAACGAGTTGGAAGAGAAAGAAAAGAACGCTTCCGGTGAGGCGTAAAGACAGGCTTGTATAAAGGGTGCCGTGTTCCCGGATGGGAATGCGGCAGTCTGGTAAATGCGTCAGGGCAGCAGGCTCAGGACGCATTTTTGCATGATTTGGGAATTCGGAAGCTGCAGTTTGCGGGGAGATAAAAATGGAATATCTGGTTACCTCGGCGGAAATGAAACGCTGTGATGGAAATACAATAGAACATTTCGGCATGCCTTCCATGGTGCTGATGGAAAGGGCGGCGCTGGCCTGTGCGGAAGAACTGATCACACGGGATAAGAAGCTGAAGGAAGCGATGCGCCCCTTTGGGCCGGTGCCTCCTGCCAACAGAACGCTGGTAGCCGCAGGCACCGGCAATAACGGCGGCGATGGGCTGGCCATAGGCAGGCTGTTGAGCCAGGCGGGCTTTCCGGTGGATTTTGTACTGCTGGGCAAGGAAGAAAAGTGTTCCGCGGAAACGGCGGCCCAGCTTAAAATTCTTGAAAACTATGGATACCGGGTCATGCGCAAACTTCCGGAACGGGAATATGATATTATCATAGACTCGATTTTTGGCATTGGACTGACAAGGCCTGTGGAAGGCAGCTTCGCGGAGGCGGTGGAATATATCAACGCACAGGACGCCTATGTCCTTTCCGTAGATATCCCTTCCGGCATCCATGGGGATACCGGGGAGGTGATGGGCTGCGCCGTACAGGCGGATGTAACGGTAACCTTTGGATTCCGCAAGCTGGGACTTGTTTTATATCCGGGCGCCCGGTATGCGGGAAAGGTGATCTGCGCCGATATCGGAATTACACAGGAAGGCTTTCTGGGAGAGTATCCCCGGATTTTTACCTGGAACAACGAAGACAGGGGATTCCTGCCGGTAAGGCTCCAGGAGGGAAATAAGGGCACCTTCGGTAAGGTGCTCCTGATCGCGGGAAGCCGGGGAATGGCGGGCGCCTGCGAGCTGTCTGCAACGGCCGTGTTAAAAAGCGGCGCGGGCATGGTGCGGGCGGTGACGCCGGAAAGCAACCGTGTTATTATGCAGACCGCACTGCCGGAAGCCATGCTCACCACCTATGAGGAATGGACGCCGCAGGCGGAAGAAAAGCTGAGAGAGGCCTGTGCCTGGGCGAATGTAATCGCTGTCGGCCCGGGGTTTGGAAAAAGCCCGGAAGCACTGCGGATACTGGAGGCGGTGCTAAAGCAGACGATGCAGCCTCTGATAATAGACGCGGACGCGCTGAATCTGCTGGCAGAACACAGGGAGCTTCTGGATGAGCTGATACAAAGGCAGCAGGAGCCGGAAACAAGGCGCGAGCTGATCCTTACGCCGCATCCGGGAGAATTCGGCAGGCTTGCGGAAAAGAAAACGGATGAAATCCAAAAAGAAGCAGCTGCGCTGACCCTGGAATGGGCAGCCAGGCTGCAGGCCGCATTTGTATGTAAGGGCGCACGCACGCTGGTGGGAAGCCCGGAGGGAAGGCTGTATATGAATCTTACCGGCAACAGCGGTATGGCCACGGCGGGCAGCGGCGACGTGCTCACCGGCATTCTGGCCGGACTTTCCGCCCAGGGAATGCATGCCTTTGATGCCGCCTGTGCGGGAGTGTATCTGCATGGTATGGCAGGAGACCGGGCCGCGCATAAAAAAAGCGAATACGGCGTCACTGCCGGCGATTTGACCCTGGAACTGGAAGCCCTGTTTCCGGAGCTTTTAAAGAAAACGCCATAAAGAAAAAGCCGTAAAGAAAACACTGTAAATAAAGTACTGTAAGAAAAGACTGCGGTGCCGGGTGCGGGAGAAGCTTAAAATTCCTTTCAAACTACTGATTGATGCAGAATCGCAGGCAACCTGCGATATGCGGGAGGTAAAAATAAGATGAATAATTATGACAGAATATGGGCGACGGTGGATCTGGATGCGATAAAACACAATATGGCCGCCATGAAAGCCAATCTCCGGGAGGAGACGAAGATCATTGCCGTGGTGAAAACAGACGGCTATGGCCATGGGGCGGTGCCCATTGCCCATGAAATAGAGGATTTGCCGTACCTGTACGGCTTTGCCGTGGCAACGGTGGAAGAAGCCCTGATATTACGGGGCAGCGGCATACGCAAACCGGTGCTGATTCTGGGCTATACCTTTCCCTACTGCTATGAGAAAATGGCAAGGGAGGAAATCCGCCCGGCCGTGTTCCGTGAGGATATGCTGGAGGAAATGGGAAAAGCGGCCGTTTCCTGCGGCCGCCCTGTGAAAATACATATCAAGGTGGATACGGGAATGAGCCGTATCGGAATCCGTCCGGATGAGAGCGGCCTTACCTTTGTCAGAAAATGCATGGAAACACCGGGGATAGAAATCGAAGGGATTTTCACTCATTTTGCCAGGGCTGATGAAACGGATAAGACGCCGGCAAGGCAGCAGCTGGAACAGTTCCTTGATTTTACCGGACGGATCCGCAGGGAGCTGGGCATACATATTCCCGTGCAGCACTGTTCCAACAGCGCCGGCATCGTAGGGCTTGGGGAAGCAAACCTGGATGTGGTCAGGGCAGGAATCACCCTTTACGGCCTGTGGCCGTCGGAGCAGGTGGCAAAGGATATCGTTCCTTTAGAGCCGGTGCTCTCCTTAAGAAGCCGCATCGTATACATAAAAGAACTGGAAGCCGGCAGGGCTGTCAGCTACGGCGGGACCTTCGTGACGCAGGCTCCCACCCGGGTAGCCACCATACCGGCCGGATATGGGGATGGATATCCCAGAGGCCTTTCCAACAAGGGCAGCGTGCTGATCGCGGGAAAACGCGCGCCGATTCTGGGACGGATATGCATGGATCAGTTTATGGTGGATGTCACCGGGATACCCGAAGCGAAGGAAGGCGACGTGGTCACCCTCATAGGACCGGACGGGGACGATGCCATAACCATGGAGGAGCTGGGAGAGCTTTCCGGCCGCTTTAATTATGAGCTGGCCTGCTGTCTGAATAAGCGGGTTCCCAGAGTCTATGTGAGGGACGGGGAAACCGTTTACAGCAAGGACTCCTTCCGGGATTTCCGCTAGAGAGGAAAGCAGTTTTCAAATACGCTCCAAAAATCACCCTACCTGAATACCTTCCGAAAAACAGGCAATAATATTGCAAGACAGCCGGAATACTTAAGACGCTGCGGCTGCCTGTAAGGATGTAACGCTTTCCGGAGAAGAAGGAGATCAGGACATGAGACGCGGAGATATCTATTATGCGGATTTAAGACCGGTAATTGGATCGGAGCAGGGCGGAATCAGGCCGGTATTGATCATACAGAACGATGTGGGAAACAAACACAGCCCTACTGTGATTTGCGCCGCAATTACCTCCAGGATGAATAAAGCGAAGCTCCCCACGCATATTGAGCTTCGCGCAGGGGAGTATGATATTGTAAAGGATTCCGTCATTCTCCTGGAACAGCTGCGGACAATTGACAAGCAGCGTTTAAAGACAAAAGTCTGTCATCTGGATGAATCCACCATGGCCCGTGTAAACCAGGCCCTGAAAATCAGCCTGGAATTAAATACATAAGCTAAGCCAGGTTTCTTGACGTTTTTTTACCAAGATGATATATTAAGATGAGTTTGAAAAGGAGTTGATAGAATGGACGATGGTGGGCCTACTGCCAGTATACTTTTATTTCTGGGGCTTTTGCTCCTGGAAGCATATTGTTACGGCTTCGGCGCTGCGATTCATGGACTGAATGAAAAAGAGGTGGAAAGAAAAGCGATAGAGGAGAATGATAAAAGGTCTCTTCTGCTGAGCAGGCTTGTGGGAAAGCCGTCCCGGTACGTTAATACGGTTCAGCTGGTGGTAACCTTTCTGAACCTGTGCATGGGCGGCATGTATCTGCGTGTCTGGAGCTCCCATATCAGGAAAATGCTCCGGGCGCTTGCGGAAAGGCAGGCGGGGCTGTCTCCTTTTGCGGGAGGGCTGATTACGGCCGCTTCCCTGGTGATTACCGTGATTCTTCTGCTTTACATACTGCTGGTTTTCGGCACACTGATACCGAAGAAGCTGGCTTCCCGGTCACCGGAGAAATGGGCTTACAGGATGATTAAGCCCGTTTCCGCCGTTATGACCATTTTTGCGCCTCTGACGGGACTTTTTTCCGTCACGGCGTACGGGATACTGAAGCTGTTCGGCATGCATCCGGATGAAGACAGCATTGATGTGACGGAGGAAGAGATCATTTCCATGGTAAATGAAGGCCATGAGCAGGGCGTAATCCAGGCCAGCGAAGCGGAGATGATAACCAATATTTTTGAATTCGGGGACAAGCGTGCCGAGGATATCATGACCAACCGTACGAATATCGTGGCCATTGACTGTGAGATGACCTTCGGCGATGCGATCCAGTTCATGCTGAACGGACGCAACAGCAGATACCCGGTGTATGAAGAAAATATTGATCATATCATCGGAATTCTCCATATGAAGGATGCCCTGCGCAGACAGTCTGCGACCGATCCGGGAATGAAGGTCCGGGATATTCCCGGGCTGCTCAGGGATGCCAGGTTCATACCTGAGACGAGGAAGGTGGATTCCCTGTTCAAGACAATGCAGTCCACCAAGTGCCAGATGGTTATTGTCCTGGACGAATACGGGCAGACCGCGGGCATGATAGCCATGGAAGATATACTGGAAGAAATAGTAGGCAATATTCTGGATGAATATGATGTGGATGAATCCTATATCAGGGAAAAGAGCAAGGACGAATACATCATAGAAGGGAAGACTCCTCTGGAGGAGCTGGAGGAGCTGTTTGACATTTCCTTTGATGAAAGCGAGTTTGAGACGTTAAACGGATTCCTGATTGCAAAGCTGGAGCATATCCCCGAGCCGGATGAGCAGTTTGATATCCGGATCGACGGATATGATTTCAAGGTGCTTTCCGTGGAAAACAAAATGATAAAGACGGTCCTTGTGAAAAAGCTCCCCGAAGAAAGCGGCGCCGCCTGTGAAGAGCGGCCCCTTTCCGGGAAAACAGAAGAAGACAGGCGTTCCTCCGGCCAGGATAAGGCGGGAGAAAGCGGAAACAAGTGATGGATAAAAAAGGAGAAAGAAAAAATGTCAGGACATTCAAAATTTGCAAACATTAAACATAAAAAAGAAAAAAATGATGCTGCCAAGGGCAAAATTTTTACCATTCTGGGAAGGGAAATTGCCGTTGCGGTAAAGGAGGGCGGCCCGGATCCGGCCAATAACTTCAAGCTTTCCCAGGTAATTGCCAAAGCAAAGGCCAACAACATGCCCAACGATACCATTGAACGTGGCATCAAGAAGGCAGCCGGCGATGTGGGAAATGTAAATTATGAATACGTAACCTATGAAGGCTACGGCCCCAACGGCATCGCCATCATAGTTGATGCGCTTACCGATAACAAGAACCGTACGGCCGCCAATGTAAGGAGCGCCTTTACCAAGGGCAACGGAAGCATCGGGACACCCGGCTGCGTATCCTTCATGTTTGACAAAAGAGGACAGATCATCATCGACAAGGAAGAATGTGAAATGGAAGCGGATGATCTGATGATGATGGCTCTGGATGCCGGCGCGGAGGATTTTGGCGAAGAGGAAGACAGCTTTGAAATCCTTACGGCTCCCGATGATCTGGAGGCTGTGCAGAAAGCGCTGGAGGAAGCCGGCATTGTCCTGGCAAGCGCCGAAGTGACCATGATCCCCCAGAATTATGTGGAGCTTACCGATGAAACAGCATTAAAGAACCTGCAGCGTACGCTGGATCTGCTGGATGACGATGACGACGTACAGGCGGTATATCATAACTGGGATGAGTAAATCCTAAAGGGAGCATACGAATGAAGAAACCATACGCAAAAGAAACAATATGTATCCAGTCGGGCTGGAAGCCCGGAAACGGGGAACCCAGGGTCCTTCCCATCTATCAGACAACCACTTATAAATACGATACCTCCGAGCAGATGGGACGCCTTTTCGATCTGGAGGAGGACGGCTATTTTTACACCAGGCTCCAGAACCCCACCAATGATTGTGTCGCGCAGAAGATCTGCGAGCTGGAGGGCGGTGTGGCGGCCATGCTCACATCCTCCGGCCAGGCCGCTAACTATTATGCGGTGTTCAATATCTGTGAGGCGGGCAGCCATGTGGTGCTTTCTTCCACCGTTTACGGCGGCACCTTCAACCTCATCGCCGTAACAATGAAGAAAATGGGAATTTCCTGCACTATCGTGGATCCGGATGCGGACTATGAAACCCTCTGCCAGGCTTTTCAGGAAAATACCAGATGTGTGCTGGCGGAAACCATTGCCAACCCCGCGCTGGTGGTGCTTGATATTGAAAAATTTGCAAAGGCGGCCCACGCCCATCAGGTGCCTCTGATTGTGGACAATACCTTTGCCACGCCCATTAACTGCAATCCTTTTAAATGGGGGGCGGACATCGTTACCCATTCCACCACCAAGTACATGGACGGACATGCCATGTGCGTAGGCGGCGCCATTGTGGACTCCGGCAATTTTGACTGGAGCCTTTATCCGGAAAAGTTCCCGGGCCTGTGTGAACCCGATGATTCCTATCACGGCATCATATATGCGGAAAAATTCGGAAAGGAAGCGTACATAAGGAAGGCAACGGTACAGCTGATGCGTGATCTTGGATCCATCCAGTCGCCGCAGAATGCGTTCCTTCTGAACGTGGGGCTGGAAACGCTTCATCTGAGAATGCCCAGACACTGTGAAAACGCCATGAAGGTGGCGAGCTTCCTGGAAAATCATGAAAAGGTGGCCTGGGTGAACTATCCTGGCTTAAAGAGCAGCAAATATTATGAACTGGCATGCAAATATATGCCGAACGGTACCTGCGGCGTGATTTCCTTCGGCCTGAAGGGCGGAAGGCATGCAGCGGAGATAATGATGGATAAGCTGGAGCTGGCGGCTATCGTGACGCACGTTGCGGATGCCAGAACCTGTGTGCTTCATCCTGCCAGCCATACACACAGGCAGATGAACGACGAGCAGCTGAAGGAAGCCGGAGTCAATCCGGATCTTATCCGCTTCTCTGTGGGAATCGAGAATGCGGAAGATATTATAGCGGATTTGGAGCAGGCGCTTGCCGCTATCTAAACTCAGCGGGCCGCGCCGGTTATCCGGTGCGGCCCTGCGTGTTAAAAGAAGGCAGCAGTTCATACCAAGCTGTGCGGTAAATACGCAGACTGGACAAATATGCGTCGGCAGAAGGCATCCTGTCCATCGCACAACGGTTATAAACGGCAGGATGCCTGTAACAGTTCGTCTATACAAACTGTTCGAATCGGGGGGAAGCATGAGATATCTCAGATGCAGGTTTAATTATATATTGTGGGCATTGTACGGTCTGGTAATCTGTATTTATTTTACTGCGCAGATCTCTCTGATCTGTACTATGCTGGATCTTGGCTGGCCTTATTATTTCCTCGGAACGGCAGGCTGTGCTTTGCTGTTGGTCCTGGCGGTTTATACGCCGGTTCATATGCTGGCGGAAAAACGGGCTGAAGTAAGACCGGAATTAAAGCATGCCCAGCTGTGGGAATGCCTTTTCCTTATTTTTGCCATTGCGGCGGCCCTGCTTCTGCGGCTCTGGATGGCTTCCTCCGGCGGCGCCGGGCTGTACGGCGATAAAAGCCTGTATATAATCGCAGCCGCTACGGCAGGACAGCCTGTGAGGCTGACAGGGCTTCATTTTAACGAAATTTTTCTGTTCCTTCTTACCTGCCTGTTTTCCATGATCGGTGTGTGGGAAAATAACTGTATTCTTTTACAGCTGGCCCTGCAGATTGCAGCCATTGCCCTGCTGTATCCGGCTGTGCGCATGATTGCGGGGAAAATCGCTGCGGTGGCGGCCGTGACGGCGGCGGCCCTGCTTCCGGTATATGTGGAATACTGTCTGTCCGCCACGCCGGAAGGCCTGCGTATGCTCTGTTTTTCCCTGCTTCTGTTAATAGTGGGAGCCATGCTTGGCAAGCTTAAGAAATGCGGAAGGAAATCTGCGGCGGCAGGACTGATTCTTTTTCTGGCCGGCTTTGCGGCGGGGATTTTTTCATTCCTGGATTATTATTTCCTGAGCGTATTTCTTTTGGGACTTCTGGGGATCCTGTATCTGGAACGCCGCGGTGTCCGTGCTAAAACAAGAATTAAAGAAACGGCAGCTTTTTTTATCGCCGCCCTGTGCGGTTTTGCAGGCGCGCTCTGCCTCCGGCTTTTTCTTTTCGGCGGGAGCGTTGCGGAGGTGCTGCAGGAATGGTTTTTGGCAAATATGGAGTCAGGACAGACCGGCTGGGG
>NZ_KE992711.1:0-1639 GCF_000466465.2 Clostridium sp. KLE 1755 | reverse complement strand
CAGACCGGCTGGGCAAGCCTTGCCGGCAGGGAAGCGCTGTTTTACTTCCTCCCGCTGCTGTTTTCTGCGTTTTTTTATGTATTCGGATTTTTTGAACAAAAGGGAAATCTGGGAATTATCTGGATTCTGCCTTTTGCTTTTCTTCTTATCAGTGATCTGATATTTGGCACCAGCCTGGAAAAGCAGACGATAACGCTGCTTTTCTGGGGCGTATTTGCCGGTATGGGGGTACATAGCATGTGCTGCTTTGAAAAGGATAAAAACAGGAAAAATAAAGAAAAGCCATCCCTTCCCAAAAAAAGAAGGCATCACCCGGGCGCTTCCGAAAAAGAAGCGTCTGCACAGGCTTCCTTTATGGCTGTGGGAATTGAAGCAAGGCTGGAAGCGCCTGCTGGTTCGCCGCTGCCCGGGGAACCCATTCCAAACCCGCTGCCCGGTCCCAAAAAGCATGTCCCAAGGGAAATGGATTTTGCATATGAGCCGAAGGAAGAGGAGATGTGCTTCGATATTGACCGTTTTGAAGAGGGTGACGATTTCGATCTGCTATAGAATAAGGAAGGGTAAACGTTTAGCAGGCTGGCGCATTTTTCTGCGCTTGCCATATGGTTGGACAGTAACTGAAACTCATATAATCATAAAAAGTTTTTATAAAAGTGTGCCGGAAAATTCCATTATTATTCCGGCGCACTTTTTTCTTCCCGCTTTTTCCTCCCGGAAACAATTGCTTTGGCGCATAAAACCCGCCTGACCTGCAAACAATACGAAAAACAAACGGATAACAGCAAACGCGGTTTTTTCGCGGGACAGGAGCAGACAATATGAGCAGCAATAAAGCAGACGAAGAAAAGCAAAGGGATGAAAGAATCGAGGAAACCGGACAGCTGACGCTGGAGCGTCACGGAGAAAACGACAAAGCCATCCATATGATAACCATCATCGGGGAAATCGAAGGCCATGACAACCTGGGAAGCTCCTCCAAAACAACAAAATACGAGCACATCCTTCCCCAGCTGGCCGCCATAGAGGACAGCAGTAAAATAGAAGGTCTTCTTATCCTTCTGAATACCATGGGCGGCGATGTGGAAGCGGGCCTTGCCATAGCGGAGATGATCGCCTCCCTCAGCAAGCCCACCGTTTCCCTTGTGCTTGGCGGCGGCCATTCCATTGGCGTCCCCATTGCCGTCAGCGCCGACTATTCTTATATCGTTCCCACAGGAACCATGGTCATCCACCCTGTGCGTATGAGCGGCACCGTCATCGGCGCTCCCCAGACCTTTGACTACTTCAAACAGATCCAGAACCGTATCACCGGCTTCGTTTGCTCCCACTGCGACATCACCAGAAGCCGTATGGAAGAGCTCATGATGGAAACCGGAGTCCTCACCAAGGACCTGGGCACCATCCTTGTGGGTGAGGAGGCTGTAAATGCAGGCCTTATCAACGAAGTGGGCGGTATCAAAGAAGCTATCCAAAAGCTCCACACCCTGGCCGGCCGGAAAAAGTAGGGGAGGACGGCTAAAGTCAGCAGCCCCGGCTGCGTACTGGTTTTCCCCGCAGGGTCCCTGGCCGTCCGTCCTTCTTCCCGGATACGGTGGGGGTGTTTCCGGCTCCATTGGAAAAAACGGAGATATTTCTTACT
>NZ_KE992710.1:0-25028 GCF_000466465.2 Clostridium sp. KLE 1755 | reverse complement strand
GGAACCGCCCCCGCCGGAAGGACACGAACCTGGGTGTGAAGGGAAATGAGGGAGTGGAATAGAAAAAATTTGGAAGGAGGACAAATGGGAAAAAGAGTTTGTGCGGGTCTTGCGGAGGTTTTCTTTTGTTATTGGTTTGTGTTGGCGAAACCGGAGGTGGTGCGTTTAGCCTGGGGAGGTTATGTTTTCCCGGGTAGGTTACTCTGTTTCGAATTGGGTGAGGATGTGGTCGGCGGCGTTTATGAGGTTGGTTTCTGTGGTTTCGGAAGCAGAGGGGCGGGGCGGGGCGGACTGGAGGATGAAGTAGCCTCTTCCCATGAGGGAGTGGCCGGTGGTTACTTTCTGCATGTAGTCTCCGGGAGTTATGCGGCAGTTCCAGGCTTTGAGGGTGATTCCTTGCGGGAGGCGGAGTTGGGAGGCCTGGGGGATTGTTTTGATGCGGCATTGTTCCAGGTTGAAGTAGTGAATCAGGAGTTTTTCTGTTTTTGCGGGCTCGTAGGCGTAGTCCATGTTGCATTGGCTTCTGATGTATTGTTCCGCCATGTCGATGCCTGTGGCCAGGGGGGTGAAGAGGTTGTGGAGGTTGTGGCCGGAGGGCCTGGCTGACAGTTCGATGGCGAAGATACTGTTTTCGGTGATCATGAGGTCTGCGTGGAGGAGGCAGTTTTTGAGGCCCAGCAGGGCGGTGGTTTCTGTCAGGTAGGCTGCGGCTCTTTCCCAGAGGAGGCGTTGTGTTTCATCTTCCCGGGGGTTTACGCTCAGGTAGCCTATGGCCTGTCTGGCAGGGGGTGGGGTGATGAGTTTTTTGCGGAGCAATATCATGCGGAAGCGGTCCTTGTCCATGCAGGCGTCCACGCCGTATTCCACGCCCGGCGCGGCTTCCTCCAGGACGTAGTCTTCTGCGGGGGCGGCTGTGTCCTGGTTTTCGGGGAAGATGCAGGTGAGGGCTTGTTCCAGTTCCCGGGGATTATTCAGGAAGAAGATGCCCCTGCTTCCTGAGCCGTATCTTGGCTTGAGGATTGCGGGGTATTGGAGGGTACTGAAATCTCCGGCATGGTCCCCTGTTTGCGCCGGGGCTGCTTCTGCGGGTATGAGAAGGCAGCGGCAGTTCCTCAGGTTCTTTTCCTGGAGTTTTTTGTGAAACAGGTATTTGTCTGTGCAGTATTCGGCGGCCTGTCTGCTGATGCCGGCAAGTCCCAGGGCATCATTTACCGCGCCTGCCGTGGTCAGGTATCTGCCGATAGGGCCGGTGATCAGGAAATCCGGCTTTCTGTCTTGCAGGGCGTCCAGTACGGCCCTTTCATCCGAAATGTCTATGGTAAGTCCTTCATCTGCCGCTTTCAGTCCTTCCGCGTCCGGATTGCCGTCAAGGGCCGTCACGTAGACGCCCAGCTCCTGTGCTTTTTGGATGGTATGCAGGGATTCCTCGCCTGCGCCTATCAATGCTGCTTTCATCTGCTTCTCCTCCGCCGGTTTCCCGTATTGCATGTTTTATATGTTTCGTAATTTCTCGGTTCTTTATGGCTTTAATTTTTTTCTGAAGTTTCTGTAGGTCCAGAGCAGGCTGAAATATATCATGAAGAACAGGGAGGATTTCTGCTGCATGCGCACCAGTTTTTTCTCCTCCTCATTAAAACGTTTTTGATAATAGGGATTTTCCTGGAAATCCGGGAAAGTGCTGCGCATTTCATCGCCCAGCGCTTTTACAAAGGAAAGCTCCTTCTTTTTTACGCCGAACATATAGGTGAACAGGGTATTCACATAGAAAAGGACGGAAAAACTGCATTCCAGTTCCTTGTAGTATTCCTCAAGGTAGCCGTACCGCTTTGCCTCCGCTATCATGATTCTGCCGGCTTCCATCCTGTCCTCGCATCTTTTGCGGGTGATGGTATGGACGGTGGAGGCCTCGTGCTGGTAATAGTAGTACATGGGCTCCGGCATGTATGCAAAGTGCTTTGCCCGCAGCATCCAGGTGTTTCCCAGCGCGTTATCCTCGTAGAAAATGCCTTCCGGGAAGCGGCTTTCACAGCCGAGGATAATATCACGTCTGTATATTTTCACGACAAGGCTGCCGCTGTCCAGTATCAGGGAGGCATATTTGTCATGATCCAGGCTTCCGGCCTGCTCCGGGCTGTTGTTATGGACCACCTGTCCTGTTCTCATGCTGTGCTCCTGTGTCAGGCAGTAGTCGCAGCCCACCATATCCGCGCCTGTTTCTTCTGCGCGGGCCAGCATTTTTTCATACATATCCGGTGTAATCCAGTCGTCGCTGTCGATAAAGCCGATCCATTCCCCCGATGCCAGGGTTAGGCCTATGTTTTTGGCGCCCCCCTGTTTTCGGTTTACCTCGGAATGGACCGCCCGGAAGCGGCCGGGGTATTTTTTTTCAAACTGCTGAAGGATGTCCCAGGACTGATCCGTGGAACAGTCATCCACTGCGATGATTTCCATGTCCTGCAGAGTCTGTCCCACCAGGGAATTCAGGCAGTATTCCAGTTTTCCGTCTGCCGCCGTATTATAAACAGGCACGATAACACTCAGCTTCATTCTCAGTTTTCCTCTCTTTACGGTTCCCCGGCCTCCGGCGCCGCCCCTTTGGTCACCTGATATAAATCAAACTCGTTATCCTCTATCCCATAGTGTCCCACATATTCTATCTGCAGCTGGTAGGGAATGATTTGATCCGGCACAAAGTCCCACTCCATTTCCGTATCCAAAAACCAGATCCGGTCAAAATCCCGGGACAAATCCACATCCCTGACATAGAAAAGGCGTTCCTCAGGGAAATAGTATTTATAGTTAAAATAATACGCCTGGTAATTGTATACCACCAGGTCCCGTTCGCCCAGGTTTTCCGAGAAAAACTCCTCCGTCTGGGCGGTCAGCGTGGCCTTATATTCCGCCCGGTAATTATCTCTGTAGGAAATCGCCCCCACAGCCAGGAAAAATACAAGAAACAAAGCAGCGATTTCCTTACGGAACCGCCGGCAGCCAATGGCTGTAAACAGGCAGAACAGGCCCATGGCCGGGAACACGTACTGATCTCTGTAAATAGGCTGCTTCAGCAGGGAAAGCAGAATGCCGCCGCCCGCCGTCAGCGTGGGCACGGCCATACAAAGCAGGGCGAATACACCGGCTTTTCCTTCCTCTCCGCCCTTTTTCACAGAAACCAAGCAGCTGATTCCCGCCAGCAGGGAAATCACAAGAAAGACATAGGTAGTCTGCGGCACCGGAGCCAGTCCGAACGCCCATAAAAAGTAGCTCCACACCGTTTCCCCGGTGATGGGCGGTATCCAGTAACCGGCCTCCACCCTGGTTACCTGTTCGTAAAAATAAGGCATCCAGGGCAGGTAAAGCGCCGTCATAAGCAGCGAAAACAGCACCCATTTCCCAAGCTTCTTTCTTTTTTCCCTGGAAAAAAGCAGCGCCAGGAACAGCAGTCCGTTAATGATGATAACGGATGCAAATGCAAAATAATGCAGATAGGCCGCCGCCACAGCCGTTACGGTAAGCCAGATCCAACAGCTCCATCTGTCATTCACGTAGATTTCCCAGGCTGCCAGCCCGCAGGCCGTAACACAGAAAAGCGCCCAGGAATACATGCGCACCTGGACCGCATAAACCATGGAGCAGGGAATGCAGCCAAGCAGGATGATAAACAGAAAAGAGGTTCTGTCTCCGAAATATTTTCTCACCTTCGTCGCTCCCAGAACAAGCGTCAGGCTCATGGGAATCAGCGTCAGTACCTTCTGTACCTGCAGGCTTTCCCCGAACAGAAGCCGGAACAAACGTCCCAGGAAATAATACAGCGGCGGATGCACATCCTTTGCCGTTTCCGATATGATTTCTCCGAAGCCCGCCTTGAACAGATTCATGCTGAAAATTTCGTCCGTCCATACATTGTTATTAAAAATCAGGGACAAGTACAGCAATGTAAAAAATATTACGCTGCCCCAGATTAATATTCCTTTCTGCTTTCCATCCGGCAGATGCCAACTCTTTTTTTTCACCTCTGTCTGCATATACTCTCCTCCGGCCTGTCAGACGCATCCTGTTATCATCAGGATGCAACGGCCGGCTTTTTCTCTCTATTTTGCATAATAGGACGCTATTTTCCCAACCGCCGTAATCACATCCTCCACGTCCGCATCGCTCATTCCATAGTAAAGAGGCAGGCTGATGATTTCCTCATACAGCTTTTCCGCCTTCGGGCACAGCCCCTTTTGATATCCAAGTTTCTGATAATATGGAAAATAATAGGTGGGGATATAGTGCACATTGCAGCAGATATTTTCCGCCGCCAGCGCCTCGAAAAATCCCTTTCTGTCTATGGTCAGCGCTTCCGGCCTGATTCTCAGGATATACAGATGCCTTGTAGTATCGGATTCCGGGATTTCCTCCTGCACCGTAATCTGCGGCATCTGTGAAAAGGCTTCGTTATAGCGCTTCACGATTTCCTTCCTGCGGGCCTTGAACATCTCCAGCTTGTCCAGCTGGCTGAGCAGCAAAGCCGCCTGGATATCCGTCATACGGTAATTATAGCCAAGCTCGATCTGCTCATAATACCATGGTCCTTCCGGTGTATTTTCCATCCAGTCCGGATTTCTGGTAATGCCATGTCTTCCGAACAGTACCAGCTTTTTATACAGCTCGTCGCTGTTTGTCATTACGGCGCCGCCCTCTCCTGCAGTTACGGTTTTCACCGGATGGAAACTGAAGGTGGTCATATCCGCAATAGAGCCGGTTGCCTTCCCGTCATAACAGGTGCCGATGGAATGAGCGCCGTCCGTAATTAAAATCAGTCCATATTTGTCGCAGATTTTCCGCAGAGCCTTCAAATCCGTTGACTGGCCGGTATAATCCACGGCAACCACCGCTTTCGTTTTTTCCGTCACGCATTGCTCCACGCTTTTCGGATCTATATTGTAGGTTTTGTCATCAATATCGGCAAATACAGGTCTTGCGCCGCAGTACAGGGCGCAGTTTGCGGAAGCCGCAAAGGTGACAGGCGTGGTTATCACCTCATCCCCCGGGCCCACACCCGCAGCAAGGCAGGCGATATGTAGAGCCGCTGTGCCGTTAGATACCGATACGGCATGCTTCGCCCCCGTAATGCTGCAAAGCCGTTCCTCCAGCTCTCCGATTTTGGGACCACAGGTGAGGGCGTCGCTTTTGAGCACGTCCAAAACCGCCTGATAATCTGCCTCGTCCAGATACTGATGACCGTAATATATTTTTGTCTCCCTGACCGGCGATCCGCCTGCCGCCGCCGGGAGCCCCCATATTTTTTCTTCCATAAAATTGTCCTTTCCCAGAGCCTGGCCTGTTTAAGCTGCAAAAAGAAGGGCGCCTTATGCAGCTCCTGTCTCCCGGAAGCGATACCCGGAGCAGCCGCGTAAAGGCCCCCTCTGATTTTTATTTCTCCAGTTCCACGTTCTTAAGAAGCTCGCGGATATCCTCCACGGTAAGCCATTCCTTATTGTTCCCTGAGCTGTAGGAGAAGCCCTCCTCCACCTTTACGCCGCTCAGATCCGGAACCTGCCTGTCATTCCATACCACCTGAGGATATACGATGAAATGCTTGTCATATTCGTAGGTATTGAAGGAATCCTCCGGTGTCACCATGATTTCATGGAGCTTTTCACCGGGACGGATGCCGATTTCCTTCTTCGTACAGCCGGGAAGCATGGCCTCGGCCAGATCGGTCACTTTAAAGGAAGGGATCTTGCTGATGAAGGTTTCGCCGCCCTTCGCCTCCTTCAGTGCTTTGATAACAAGCTCCACGCCCTCTGTCAGGCTGATCCAGAAACGTGTCATGCGGAAATCCGTAATAGGCAGCTCCGTGCCCCCGTTTTTAATGATATTGTTAAAAAGAGGGATGATGGAGCCGCGGCTTCCCGCCACATTCCCGTAACGCACGATGGAAAAGCTGATGTCCTTATTGCCCGCATAGGCATTAGCCGCTACAAAAAGCTTATCACTCACCAGCTTGGTTCCGCCGTAAAGATTTACCGGATTGACCGCCTTATCTGTGGACAGGGCCACCACCTTTTTTACATTGGAATCCAGCGCCGCATCAATCACGTTCTGCGCACCGTTTATATTGGTCTTAATGGCTTCGTTGGGATTATATTCACAGGCAGGAACCTGCTTCAGGGCCGCCGCATGGATGACATAATCCACACCTTCAAAAGCCCTTTTCAGCCTGTCCTTGTCTCTTACGTCACCGATAAAGTAACGCATTTTTGATTCATATTCCTTGAATTCATTCTGCATCAGGTACTGTTTGAATTCATCCCTGGAATAAATAATGATTTTCTTTGGATTGTAGTGGGTCAGCGCATACTTGGTAAAACATTTGCCAAAAGAGCCGGTCCCGCCGGTTATCAGTATCGTTTTATTATCTAACATGAACTTTCCTCCATTTGTGTATAGTTTCCCTTTTCTTCTGATGGTCTATACATCTTTACTCTCATCTGCGCACAAAAGCACTCGTGTAGCTGAAGCCGCAGACAAAACAGCCTGCCGCCCCGCATCGTCACAGCTGCTCCCTTTCTGCTTTTCGGCTGGTACTGCCGAGAGTTCAGGACCCTTCAAGGAAAAGCCGGTTTCTATCGGCATTATAACATAGCCTACCGGCTAATGCAATGCACCTGAATCCGTCAGCGCGGTAAATGCGCAGACCTGGCTGAACTGAAACGCTCTGTGCCCGAACTGTTTTCCCCCAAAAACAGTCCCTTAATCCCGCAGGCGGTACCGCACCTCTCCTTTGCCCTCCTCATGGACAATCATACTTTCCTTCTCCAATAAGGCCAGGCACAAAAGTGCTTCTTTTTCGGAAATTCCCATTGCCTTTGCAATTTCCTTTCCGCCTGCCCGCACATTGTCCCTAAGATAGTCAAGTATCCTGGGAAGCTTCGTTTCTTCCAGGTGTTCCTTCCGCCCGCGCGCCTGCAGCTGCTTCCCGGCCTCTTCCTCCCCTGTCAGCGGCAGAATCAGAACCACTCTGTCCGGATTGAATTCCTCCAGAAGCCGCGGCCGGTTCCAGCCGTTGCTGTTCCAGATGCGGCGTATTTCGGTCAGCCCCTTTCCGGTTCCGTCCCCCACTCCTATTAGATGGAACATACGGCTGATACGTTCATTCCTGGCATCCGGCGCTGCGCCGTGAATCACTGCTTCCTCGGCCACTCGCATATCCCCCGGATTGGCGATCGCAAGCTGCTTCCTTTCCCGGCGGACAACCACGCCCATACGGTCGTAATAGTTGGCATGGCTTAACGCGTTGGCAAGAGCCTCACAGATCCCCTTCTGCGGGCCTTCCGCTGCCTGTCCTTTTCCTTCCTGCGCCTGTCCTTCCGATAAAAATGGGCCTGCCGACATAATTCTGGCTGACACCCGCAGATAAAAATCAAACAGGCTGCCGCTCCAGTCCCCGGAATCTGAAAAAATACCATTGGAAGCCGCGTCCCCTTCTTCCGTATATTCCAGATGGAAGCGGGAGAATTTCTTTATGATTTCCGGCTCTCTTCCAAACATCAGAAGCCCTGCGGCTGTCACATGGCTGATACCGCTGCCGTCCGTCTCCATGGCTCCCAGTTTTTCCAGAAACTCCGGAACAGACAGCTGTGCCGGGGACTCCTCCGGATGGCAGACAAAATACTCCTGCCGATACCTCTCCACCGTATCCCCGTCCAGGACCTCCATTCCCATATCCCCAAAGACCTGAATATCCTGGGAACCGCCTGCCGCGTCCCGCAGCATGCTGTCCACCTCGTCCCGGGTACACCGGTAATCCCCTTCCCCATTCCTGCGGTAGGAGCCCATATAAGGATCGTTTCCGATATAAACCGGTTTTTCCCTGCGGTCCGCCCTGGGGACCTCGATTACCACAATCCTTCCCCTACCGCTGTTTTCTGCCGGAAAAGGGGAAGTTTTGCTGCCCTGCGCCTGTAAGGGAAGCTCCCCGGCGCCCTGTCCGCCGATTCCCGCCTCCACAATCTGCACCTGGCTTTCCTCCAGGATATTGGCGCTTACGATCTGCCTGTCATTTACAAGACGCCAAAACTCCTCAACAAGCCATTCCGGCGAAGGAAGCTTAACCGGACGGAAGGATTTATCCGGCAGCTCCTCCACTCCCAGGAGGATCACGCCGCCTATGGTATTGGCAAAAGCGGAATAGGTCTCCCACAGGCTGCGCGGAAAGCCTCCCTGCGCCCGTTTCGCTTCAATCCGGTTATTTTCCCTGTATTTATCTATTTCCTCGAAATGAAGCATCCGCCCCTCCTTTTTTATAATACCCCTCTTCTACACGCCCCGCGCCCGCATTGTCAGGCCATGGAGCCGCCGCACCGTTTTGGGTGCTGCGGACAGAAGCAGCAGATATACCTTCTGCTTTGCCGTCAGATAGGGGGAAACCACCGTATCGGCGGCATGCCTGCGGCAGTATTTTTTTACCGCCGTATAAAAGCTATCCTCCCGCACCATAAGTCCCACCGGGATATGCAGCAGATAATCCAGCCGCTGATAAAGGCCGAAGCGCACCGCTTCCTTCTGTAGCGCCGGATATTTTTCCTCCACTATCCCCTGGACATAGTCTGCATTCTTCACAATATCCACAAAAACCCTGGAAAAATCATTCCGCTCCTTCCGCCTGGTATTGCTGCCCATGCGGTAATATACATGATAAAGCTGCTGAGGAAGGATACAAACGCCCTCCGTCTCCTGCAAAAGCTCCACCAGCAGGTAAAAATCCTCGTTCAGCTCCCCCTCCGGGAACCGTTTCTCCCCGAACAGGCTTCGAGCCGTCAGCTTGGTGCAGAAGGAACAGTCCCCCCTGTGCAGCAGCAGCTCCCGCAGGAAGGCTTCCCCGGACAAAAAAGTCACCTTTTCAGGCGGCGTACATACATCCGCCCTCTTTTGCCCGTTTTCATCAATCTCATCCCTGGAAGCCTGGACGATGCTGTAACCGCCCGCCTTTACCTGTTCCATCAGCCTTTCATACATATCCGGCTCAATAAAATCGTCGCTGTCCACAAAGCCCAGATATTCCCCGCGCGCCTTTTGCAGCCCTAAATTCCGGGCAGAGGAGGAGCCGCCGTTTTCCTTATGGAACACCCGGATCCGCCCGTCCCGTTCCGCCAGCCGGTCACACAGCGCCCCCGTGCCGTCGGTGGATCCATCGTCCACCAGCAGGATTTCCAGGTTCCGGTAGGTCTGGGCGCACACCGAGCTCACACAGCGCTCCAGACAGTCCATGATATTATAAATCGGGATGATGACAGTGATAAGCGGATTCTCATTCCTCATACTGATCTCCTTCCCGGCCAGATGACAGGGGCGATGGAAAAAGGCCCCTCTGCGGGCGGCTCCACCCTTCCCTTCTGCCAGTTTTCATAAAAACGCAGACACTGCGCCGCCGCATTTTCCGCATTCCACAGGGAACAGATGGTATCATAGGCCCTGCGTCCCATCTGCCGCCGTTCCTCCTCATGCTCCATCAGATAAACCACCGCCTCCCGGAACTGCTCATAGCTTCCTTCCCGGTAAATCATCCCGTTCACACGGTTTTCAATAAGATACGGCACCGCGCCCGGCTCCGAATTCGCCACCACAGCGCAGCCGCTGTTCATGGCTTCATTCACCACGGCGCCCCAGCCCTCCAGATGGTTGCTCGTAAAAAGATGGATATGGCTCTCCTCCATCTTCTTTCGCACCTCACCCGGCTCAAGGAAGCCGTACAGAATGACCCGGTCCGAGAGGCCTTTTTGTTCGATTTCGCCCTTCAGCTGATCCTCCAGCTCCCCGCTGCCGATAAAATGGATGCGGTAATCCAGCCCCTTTTCCCGCAGATCCTCCGCCAGCCTCACCACAAATTCCGGGTGCTTTAACGGCATCATCCGGCCCGCCCAGACAATCTGCACCGGCCCATCCTCAGCCTTTCGCTCCTCCGGCCCCTTCCCATCGTAATGTCTGGTTTCCGGAAAGTACCCGAACCGGAACCGTTTCCCCGGATACGCATGAATCAGTGAAAAATCCGAAGCCACATATGCGCCCGCGCAAAGCAGATAGACCGGCTTATTCCTGTACCGGATGTGCTCCCTGTATTTGTGCACCAGCCCCCTGGGAGAAACCGCCTTCCACTGCCCCTCCCGGTAAATCCGTTCGCTGATGCGTATGGCCGGCTTTCCGCTGCCAAGCCTTCCGGCAATCAGCTCCTCCTGCTCCATCCAGCCGGCAAGCAACAGATCACAGTCCTCTATCAGTCCCCTGCAGACCTCCGGTTCTTCATAAAGCAGATGCACATAGGGAATCGACCGGGCGTCCACCGTCCAGCCCATTTTCACCCGCTCCTCCTCCATAGGCTCCGTCTGTATAAACGTAAAATCCTCCCCCAGCTTCCGGTAAAGGCAGTCGCAGAAAGGAATCTGGTGATGGTTGATGTAATTGGAAATAAAGTTAATTTTCATGAACGCTCCCCCGGTTAATCATATCCCGGTATATCCCCATCAGGACGGCATAATTTTCATCCCCGTCGTGATTATGTCCGGCCTGCTTCGCCGCTTCCCGGGAAAGGCTGTCCGCCAGCCCGTCATTTTCAAATATCCGGATCACGCATTGAGCCAGCTCATGCACATTGCCTTTCTCAAACAGCAACGCGCTTCTTTGATCCTCCGCCATATCCGGGATGCCCCCCGTCCGGGAGGCGGCGCAGGGAACCCCCAGCAGCATGGCCTCCCCCAGGGAATTGGGGGAATTTTCCAGCGCGGAGGGACAGACGAATACATGGCTGTTCAAATAAGCTTCCTTCATCTGCACATCCGAAAGCTGGCCCAACACGGTAATTTTATCCTCCAGCCCGTTTTCTTCCATCAGCTTCCGCAGATATTTGCCGTAGCCGGAGATTTTCAGCTTTTCCTTCAGGCTGCCATAGGCCGTAATACCGATTCCCGCCACGCTGATATGCGCTTCGGGAAATTTCTGCAGGATTTCCGGCATGGCCTGCAGCAGATAATGGAAGCCCTTCAGCGGATAATCCCCCTGGCTGGCAAAGATTTCATAGCTCCTGCAGCTGTCCCGCCGCCAGCTTCCCTGGTAAAAACAGGACCGCATGGTTTCGTTCATTTTATGGTAAACAAGTCCCTGATTACATGCAAGGGATCCCTCCCTGTCAAAAACGGTCCGCCCGGTCACATGGCCGCTGCCCTGGAGCACCTGCCGCTCTCGTTCCCCCCGGATACGGAACTTTTCCTGCTGCATACGCAGGCTGTCCTTTCTCAGCAGATCCCGGAAGGTCGCCTTTTTCTGTACGGTTTCCGGCAGATCCGCCATATAGCTTTCTGCGCACGCGCCTATCAGCCCCTGGATCCCCACCAGCGTCCGTTCCGGCCGCTGAAAGCTTCTCACCATGGCCAGCGCATGGGGAAACTCCGTACCGAAAATATGCACCAGATCCGGTTTGAAATCTGCAAGAATTCCTGCAAACCGCTTTTCCATCGCCAAATCATATAGCTCAGGCCTCTTCAGATTTTCCCGGAAGCCATACACGTATACTTCTTTTTCTCCCGCTTCCGGCGCATCCGTCAGCTCCTTAAGCTTTATCCTGCCGCTAAACTGCGAAAGCTCCTCTTCTTCAGAAGGAAAGCAGATGCCCAGCTCCAAATCCTGCTCCTCATCCGCCAGATAACGGTTCAGCGCCCCGGTCAGCCACCCTTCCCTGACGCTGTAGCTGCGCCCCAGCGCGGCAGCCGCCGAAGGAGGACAGATATTGCACAGCCATAACACCCGCAACCGCTTACTTTCTTCCCTCATCCTTTTTTCCTCCTGTAGACCGCAGATTTAACCGCATTATAGCCCTTTGACAACGAAGGGCTTTCCGCGATTTTCGTGCGCAGCGGCGCCAAAGTAGCCAGCATGAGGAAGGAATAGAAGCTTCTTTTCCAAAAGCCCTGATAAAAACGTGTGATCACCCTGTGCTCCAGCGCGGAACGCTTCCGGTTTTCCCTGGTTTCCGAAAAACCGCCTCCCTCGTAGAAGGCCACTGTCACCGGCATATACACAGCCTCCGCCTTCCTGTCATAAATACAGTACAGGAAATGCTCATAATCCGCCCGCACCCGGAAATCCGTATCATATCCCCGCTCCGCAAACAGGCCGGCGTCATAGAAGCAGACCTGATGGCAGGGCACATTCCGGTAACAGGCGAAATCATTCATCCGCGGCGCGGAATGCACCGGACAGTCCTGCAGTTCATTATACTGATCCCCGTAAAAAATATACGGCCTCGTGCGGCACAGGCTTTCTTTCTCCGTTTTTTCGATAAATTCGGCTGTTTCCGACAGCACGCTTCTGCTGTAAAGCCGGTCGCCGCAATTTAAAAAAAGCAGGAAACGCCCCCGGGCATGGGCAAGCGCCTGGTTCATCCCGTCATAAATGCCCTTATCCGGCTCCCGGAAAAAACGGATCCTGCTGTCCGCCGGCAGTTCTTCCAGCTTCTCAACGGAGCCGTCCGTAGAGCCTCCATCCTTAATGATAATTTCAAAATTCCCATAGTCCTGATCCAGCACGCTCTTCAGCGTGGGCACAAGCTTTTCTCCCGGATTCAGCGACACGACCACAATACTAAAAAATAAATGAGCCATTCAACCATTCCTTCTCCGTAAAAATCCAGCTGTGATAGGGCAGCACGCGCACTCCCTCCTGATGGGCCGTAAGGAGGAAATAGGCAAAATACAGCAGGCAAAAAGCCGCCGTCAGGAGGAACATCACTTTTTTCTTCTTTCCGGCGCCTTTTTTCAGGAGCCGCAAAGCGGACGCGCCCCCAGGCTCCGGCGCCTCATCTGGCATTCCCATTAAAATCCCCGGCACCAGGAGCACATGCGCCGTAATCAGATAGTAGCCAAACCTGGACACAAGAGGCAGAAAGGAAGCACAGGTATAAAGCGCCAGCCCCAGCAGGTTCAACTTAAAATAAAAAAGATTGGCCCGGTTCTCCTTTATCGTCTCCCGATAGGCGGAAAGTCCCAGCAGCAGCACCGCAGCGCAGCGGATGATGCCCATCAGGCTTCCCTCCAGTCCGGTTTCCTTCTGCAGATATACCGTGTTCTGGTAGGAGGGATACAGCCACAGCACCACCTTCATCCAGAACCCCTGAAACAGCGGGAGGCTGACCGCGAATGCCGCTCCCAGAGCCACCTGCCATTTTTTCCAGGGAAGCGCGGCGATCAGATAAAGGGGAATGACTACCAGCACCGATTTATGGAACAGCGCCGCCAGTAGTATAAGCAGCACGAATTTACCGTATTCCCGTTTCAGCACATAGCGGAGGCTGTACAGCGTAACCGCCAGCACAAAATAATAACGCACCGTATTGAAGGTACGGAAATACAGGCCAAGCAGCATAAACAGAGCAAAGGATAACGTAAAATCCACGCTCTGATCATACATGGCCTTCAGGAAAATTACCGCCGTAACCACCGCAAACAGGCCGAAAACAAGCAGGTAATTCTCCCCGCCGGAAAGCAGGAACAGGAAACGTACCAGCCAGTTGAAGCCCGGCTCCGTCACCACATAGCCTCCCACATAGATCTCATGGAAGGTGTTCACATAATTTCCGTAATCATTTCCCACATCAATACGCAGCGCCGCCGTACCTGCCAGCACCAGAAACAGAGTAAAAAGCGCGGCGCAGCTGCACGCCTGCCGCCTCGTCATCCCCATTCCGCCCACTGCTTTGGTACAACAGGAGGCTCTATTCTCTACCAAACATGCCAGCGCGATGGTCACCGCGCCCAGAAGTCCATAAAATATCATCCGCCTTCACCTTCCGTCTCCTGCGGGTAACTGTGCGGTCCCAATTACTCCTGCCGGCCGTTTTCCCTGCGTATTCCCCTGCACATCAGCGAAAATGCCCTGGAAAAGGGCATCTCCTTACACATGACGCCCTTGTGCTTATACAGAAAACGCAGCGCCATAAGCAAAGCGGCCCTGCCATACAGGAAATGATACAGAACCCCTCTGTCATAGAAAAATTTTTCATTATAGCCATGAAACCAGGTGGACGGCCTTCCGTTTTCCTTTCCGATGGTCACCGGCGCCTTATACACCTTCAGCCCCTTCCGGATGCATTCCGCTAAAAACAGGCTGTCCTCACCGTTGCTGTACCTGGCCCCGCCCCCGAAAAGCAGGGAAAATGTCACATTGGCTTCATGAAGCTTTTCCGTCCTCGCCGCAAAGCTGTAAGTCGGATACCTGCCGCAGTTGTACCAGCGTACCCTTCCGTACGTATCAATGTGGTAGGTAGCCCGATCCCGGGGCACCTCCATATCAAAAAGGATCATGTCCGCCTTCGGATTTTTTTCAAATTCCAGCGCAATCGCCCGCGCCGCTCCCGGCCGGTAAACGATATCCTCATCTGCGAACACACACAAATCCCCGTCCGCACGCATCAGACAGTTGTTCCTGGAAAGCCCCACGCCGCGCTCCGCAAAGCTGTAGCATTTCATGGTATGTCCCTGATACGTATACTCCCTGTATGCATTTTCATCACACTGATTTACAATAATCGCATCCGCCTGAAGGTTCATACGCTCCGCAAGCGTTTCCACATCCTCCTTCACGGCGGAAACAAGAAACTGCATTTTCATGTCCATTGTTTTCTCTTTCCGGACGCTTTACGTTTTTTCTTCCCGTAATAGGCCCTGAGGAATTTATCATCCGCATCCGTGAGCACAGCGCCCACGGCTGTGATTCCCAGCTTTTCCAGCTGCGCCGCCAGATGAAAAAGCGCCCTGCCGTTTCCGAACCCACAGGGAACCGCAAGCACCACGCTGTCCACACTGTGCAGCATGCGCACTTCCTTTTCCCCGAAGGGCCAGGCAGTAACAAGGGTCTCCGCATTTTCCCCCGCCGCGGCTGACAGCAGTTCACCGGCTTCCCGGCAGGACGGCGGGACAGCAGAGGCCCCGGCAGCCGCTCCCTGCCCGGTTTCGTGACCCGTTTTTTCCATCTGACCTGTTATCTCCGTCTGACCCGTTTTTCCTGTCCGCCCTGATTTTTCCGTCTGACCTGTCTTTTCCGTCTGCCCTGATTTCTCCAGTCGCCCTGTCTGTTTCAGGCAGCTCCCGTCCACCAGGCAGATCCGCTTGCTTCCTTTTAACAGGAATGCCGCGTTCCCTTTCAGTTCCTCCAGATAATCCGCATCCTTCCCCCGGGTCAGGATCCCCAGCACCGGAATACGGAAACGCTTCGCAAAGTCCTCCTCCAGATAAATGGAATCATCCAGAATATAAAAAAATACGAGAACAAGAAAAGAGAGCACCGCACCAAGAATACCGCCGAAAATAAATGCATTCACAGTTTTTGTTGCACGAGGCACCTGCGCGGCAGGCTCCACCGTCCAGCACTGCATCCCGCTAAGCCCTTCAATGGATTTGGCAAACTTATCCAGGCCATACACATAGGCCTTAGCAATTTCCTGAGAAAGCCCGGCATCCTGCGTGGTGATGTACAAGGGCATAATTTTCACATCATTCATCTGCCCCACGGAAACGGACGCCTTTACCTGGGCCTTGCTGATTCCCTCCGGCAGCGCCTCCATGACAAAATCCACCACCTGGTCGGTCTTCATGATTTCCCCCCAGGTATAGGCATTGTAATAGTCTTCGATTTCCCCGTATTTCTCCTTGTCAAAATAGATCCGGTACTGGGAAAAGACCTGATACTCCGGCTTTCCGCCAAGCACCAGCGCCGCAAAGAGATAGATTCCCGCCGCCACGGCGGCTCCCGCCAGCGCTGCTGCCAGGATAATCCATCCTTTTTTGAAAAGACAGAGGGCAAAACGCTTTCCGTCCATGCCCTCCTGCCAGAATTTTTCTTCTCTCATTATTTATTGTCCTCATCGGATTCCGACTTTATCGCCGTGATCTGTGTGGATTCCACACCCTCGGTGCTTTCCGCCTTGAAAAGGATCTTCAGCGTAAGCAGCATCAGCCTGATATCCAGCCATACAGTATAATTTTCGATATAGGTCAGATCCAGCTTCAGCTTGTCATAGGGAGTCGTATTGTATTTTCCATAAACCTGCGCGTAACCGGCCAGGCCTGCCTTCACCTTCATACGGAACGCAAATTCCGGCATCTCCTCCATATACTGGGCGATGATTTCCGGCCGTTCCGGACGGGGACCGATAAAGGACATTTCCCCTTTCAGTATATTGATAAGCTGCGGAAGCTCGTCAATCCGGACCGCACGGATGAATTTCCCCACCGGTGTGATACGGGAATCATTTTTGGCGGCAAGCCTGGCCACGCCGTCCTTCTCCGCATCCACTCTCATGCTGCGGAATTTCAGGATTTTGAATTCCTTTGCATCCCTGGTGCAACGTATCTGCTTATACAGGACCGGACCGCCGTCATAAAGCTTGATTACAATGGCCGTAATCAGCATGAAGGGCGAAGCGAGCACCAGCAAAATCAACGCGCACACAACATCGATGCAGCGCTTGAAAATCTGCTGCTCCACGGTGAGCGCAAATTCCCGGGTCAGAAAAATCGGCGTATCAAAAAGATGCAGCTGTTCGGAGCCCTTGATGATAACATCCGGAATTTTAGGCATCATATAAATACGGACGGAGCGGCTGTAGCAGTACTTGATCAGCTTATTCCTCACCGCCGTGGGGATGTCCCACAGAACCACGCCGCCGTAGCCCTTTTCCACCTCGTCAAGAATCGCGTCGGCTCCGGCCGAAATGTTCATGCATTTTACAATATTATACTTGTCCTTGCGGCTGGCGAATTTACGCTGGATATCCTCAGTGGGACGATCGCCGTAAATCAGCAGCAGCTGCCTTGGCGGGAAAAGCTTCCTGTAGATGCGGTAGGACAGCCAGGTATAAAATGCGCCGAACACAATCTGCCCAATGAGCGTCAGCAGCAGCGGAACCGGGGGAATCAGCCAGCCGTGGATCATAGCCATCTGCAGATAAGAAAAAACATTGGTGCATAGAAGTGCAAATACCTGGGAACCAAAAACCTCCATGGGCTTCTGATATCCAATCCTCAGTCCGCCGTAGGTCTTCATAAACAGGAACAGAACTACCAGGTAAAAAGCAAAAATCAGAAGATGTCCCTTAAAATAAAGCTTCGTATCATGCCTGATAATCACCGGATAATAATAACCGAAATAGGCTATGACATATCCTCCCAGCATAGCCAGCAAACCAATATATGACAGCAGCAAAATCAGCAGTCTTTTTCTGGATTCCTTCTGATTCATCGTTTCTCCTTCAGCAGCTCCCTGGGGCTGTTGTGCTTCTTCACAGCCGCAGTTCCTTTTCTTTTGTATAGTATGCCCTTATTTCATACGCTTTGTGCAGCGTGGCAGCAATCGCTAATAGTTTACCATACCTAAACTCTCCTTGCAACCGCGCGCCACGCCCAGAAGCAGAAGTGCCACGCGCTCACAGGCAGGGAAAGCTTCTCCTGTTTCCGGTACAGATGCCAGATCCGCCGGATGGCTTCCAGCTTGTTGGAGGAGAGGGAGCTTGCGGGCCTTCTGTAAACCGCCAGGTTTTCATCCAGGCCATAGGCAGTATAACCGTTTCGCAGAATCCTCCACCAGGTGGCGGTATCCTCGCTCTTTACCCGGGGCATGCTCACCAGATCCTTACTGATTTTTTCCAGATCAAAGAGGACTGTGGTTGTAAAAATCACAGTTCTGGACAGCGCTTTTTTATAAGTGAGGGTTTCCGGCACATGGACAACCTTTCCGTTTCCCACGCCCTCACTGTCTCCGAATTCATATCCTGTAAATGCAAAAGCAGCCTGCTTTTCCTTTAAAAAAGCAAGCTCTTTTTCCAGTTTTGTTTTTGTCCATAAATCGTCTGCATCCAAATAGGCCAGATATCTGCCCTCAGCCAGCGCAACACCCCTGTTTCTCGCCGCTGCCGCTCCCTGGTTGCCCTCCTGCCTGACCGGACGGATTCTTGCATCCTCCCCGGCAAGCCTTTGGAGAACCTGAAAGCTGTCATCCGTGGAACAATCATCCACCGCAATCAGCTCCCAGCTTGTGCAGGTCTGACGGCGTACCGTTTCCACTGTTTTTTCCAGGTACGCTGAAGCGTTGTAAACAGGCATGACAATACTTATTAAATCATTCTTCATTACAGCTCTTCCTTCACCAGATAAATAGGCCGCTTCTTCACTTCCATATAGGTCTTGGACAGGTACTGCCCCACAATCCCCAGACAGAAAAGCTGCACGCCGCTGACCATGCAGATAATACATACCATGGAAGGCCAGCCGCCCACCGGATCTCCTATCGCCAGCGTCTTAATCACAATAACAAGAATCAGCAGAAATGCCACAAAACAGAACAGAACCCCCATAAAGGAGGCCAATGCCAGCGGAACCGTGGAAAAAGCAGTGATGCCGTCAAGCGCATAAATGAACAGCTTCCAAAAATTCCACTTTGTTTCTCCATGGGCGCGCTCCACATTTTCGAACTCCAGCCATTTGGTGGAATACCCCACCCAGCCGAAAATCCCCTTGGTAAACCGGTTATACTCTGTCATCTGAAGAATGGAGTCAACCACCTGCCTGGTCATCAGCCGGTAATCCCTGGCCCCATCCACAATTTCCGTTTTGGAAATCCGGTTCACAAGGCGGTAAAACATCCGTGCAAAAAAGGAACGGATTGGCGGTTCTCCCTTTCTCGTCACCCTTCTGGTTGCCACGGAATCATAACCTTCTTTTATATATGAAAACATTTCCGGAAGCAGGGACGGCGGATCCTGCAGATCCGCATCCATCATAACCACATAATCGCCCTTCGCTTTCTGCAGCCCCGCATAAATAGCGGACTCCTTCCCGAAATTCCGGGAAAAGGAAATCAGATGCACCCTTTCATCCCTCTTCCTTAAGTCCTTAACTTCCTCCACAGTCCTGTCTTTGGAACCGTCATCCACATACAGGATTTCCAGTTCCAGCCCTTCTTTTTCAAAAAAGGGGGTATTTTTCATCAATTCCTCATAGAAACAATCTACGTTTTCCTCTTCATTGTAGCATGGGACAATGACGCTCAGTAAACTCATGGGTATTCCTCCTGACGTAACCGGCCGCTTGTCCTTCTGCACAGCAGTAAGGCAGGCAGCCTTATTAAGCTTCCGGCTCCAGCGGTCCGTCCATACGGATACGGTCCGCTATCCGGGCTATGTATTCGCTGTTTGTCGGCCTTACCGCCCCGGAAGCGGCGCTGTAGCCGAATAAATCCTCGAATACGGCCGGGTTTCCTCTCTCCCAGGAAACCTCTATGGCATTACGGATCGCCCTTTCCACCCGCTGGATATTGGTATGGTTGTTTTTTGCAATACCAGGGTAGAGAAGCTTGGTTACGCTTCCTACCAGTTCCATATCCAAAGCAGTGAGAACAATGGCCTCCCGCAGATAATAATATCCCCTCAGATGAGCCGGCACTCCCAGCTCCAGCATGAATTCCGATACGTAGCGTTCTATCTGTGCCTGCGTTAAATTTTCCGTAACCATTCTTCTCCTCCTGATGTCCGTGCGTGACGGTAACTGTTCAGTACCTTCACAGTTACAGCCAAAATCCGGCCTGTATCACCTTTGGCGATGGATTTCGGCACTCCTGAATCACTTTCTTACAGTCAGCGCAACAGGTGCGCAGCCTGCTTAAAGGTAACTTTTTCCAGGTCCATCTACAATGATATCACGGTATCACCGGAAATAGAATGATTAGCGATCGAGAAATTTCGCGCTACAGATACGAATTTTCTCCTTTTTCCGACAGGGCCTCCACGATCTCTTTCACTCTCTGCGCCTCGGCCTGCGGGCATACCAGAACGGCTTCCCCGGCCTGCACAATGATCAGATCCTCAACGCCTACGGCAGCGATCAGCTTGTCTACAGAATACGCGGTACAGTTCCTGCTGTCAAGAAGCAAAGTTTTTCCCACGGTCAGATTTCCGTTTTCATCCCTGCTTTTCAGCGCGTCAAAAGCGTCCCAGCCGCCCACGTCGCTCCAGCCGAAATCTCCTGTCAGCATGAGCACATGATCCGCCCTTTCCATAATGCCGTAATCCACGGAAATCTTAGGGATTGCAGGATAAACCTCCCACAGAAGCGCTTCCTCTCCGGGAGTGTCAAAACCCTCCGCCAGCTTCATCAGGCATTCATAAATATCCGGGAGCAGTTTCTTATAATAAGAAAGGATGGTGGAAGCCTTCCAGATAAACATGCCGCTGTTCCAGGCATAGCTGCCTGCCTCCAGGTATTCCCTTGCCGTTTCCTCATCCGGCTTTTCCACAAACTCCTCTACCTTGCGGTACGCTTTCCCTTCCACCGCAGTGCTCCGGATATAGCCGTAGCCGGTGGAAGCAAAGGTGGGGCTGATGCCGATGGTCACAAGGGCGTCCGTTTCCTCAGCGGCCTTTACCGCTTCCTGCAGCGTTTCCTGGAACCCTTTTTCATCCCTGATATAAGGATCGGAGGGCACCACGCACATGATGCCGTCGCCGTACTTTTTCAAAATGGTTATGGCCGCATAGCCGATACAGGCCGCCGTATTCCTCGCCGCCGGCTCCGCCAGGATATGATCCGCCTTCACCCGTCCTGCGGTCTGCGAAAGCATCACCTCCGTCTGCGAGGCATTGGTCACAATAAAAATATCATCCTTATCCGCAACGCCCAGAAGCCGGTCCACAGCCTCGTTCACCAGCGTTTCCCTGCCGGACAGGTTCAGAAACTGCTTGGGCAGCTTTTTCGTGGAAAGCGGCCACAATCTGGTGCCTCCGCCCCCGGCCATTACTACTCCGTATGTTTTCATGTCCATTCTCCATTCTCAACCGGTAACGGTTCAGATAACCGGACCGTTACTTTAACTGTTCGTTTACGGCTGCCGCCATTTTTTCAAAATTCCCGCAGCTCCATGCTGCCGTCAATTACAGCCTTGCCGCCTCCACATTTTCCCTGAACCAGTCATAAGCCAGCTTTACGCCTTCCTCCAGCTCAACCTTATGTGTCCAGCCCAGCCCGTGCAGCTTGGTCACATCAGTAAGCTTCCGGGGCGTGCCGTCAGGCATGGCGCTGTTCCATACGATTTCACCGGTAAAGCCCACCGTCCTGCGCACGGTCTCCGCCAGCTCCTTAATTGTAATCTCTTTGCCGGTGCCGATATTTACATGCTGCTCACCGCTGTAATTTTCCAGAAGGAACACGCAGGCATCCGCCATATCATCCACGTAAAGGAACTCGCGCAGGGGAGTCCCGGTGCCCCACAGCTCCACCGTGGACGCGCCGTTCACCTTTGCCTCATGGAACTTCCGGATCATGGCGGGCAGCACATGGCTTCCCTTCAGATCATAGTTATCATGGGGGCCATAAAGATTCGTGGGCATACAGCTGATAAAATCATCGCCGTACTGCCTTTTATAAAATTTGCACATTTCCAGCCCCGCAATTTTGGCAATCGCATAGGCTTCATTCGTTTCCTCCAGAGGCCCGGTGAGAAGCGCATCCTCCGGAATGGGCTGGGGCGCCATTTTGGGATAAATACAGGTGCTTCCCAGAAAAAGCAGCTTTTTTACATGAAAATCATGGCAGCATTTAATGACATTGCACTGAATCTGCATATTTTCATAGGCAAACTCCGCAGGCGTGGTATTATTGGCATTGATTCCGCCCACCTTCGCAGCGGCCAGGACCACCACATCCGGCCTTTCCTTTTCAAAAAAATCCCTTACCTGCGCCTGGCTTGTCAGATCCAGCTCCCTGTGTGTCCTGCCGATCACATTTTCATAGCCCTTTGCCTGCAGGTTCCTCACGATAGCGCTGCCCACAAGTCCCCTGTGACCCGCCACATATATTTTATCTGATTTTTCGATTGTACTCATTGTGCATCTTCCTCTTTTCTATTCTCGCGGAAGCCATACCTGATATCTCCCGCATGCTCTCCTTCTCCCCGCAGCTCAATATTCTGGATCCTGGGGGAGGAAGGGAATTTATCATATCCAATCTGCCCGCCGTCCGCAGGCACATAAACCGTCACACCGTCCACATCATAGGTGACTGCGTCAAAGCTTCCATAGCCCTGCTGCCTCACATAATAAGGCTCCCCCGCAGACGCCGCCATGCCGCCGGCCAGGCCCACAGCCTTAAATATAAGGAACAGGAGGAAACCGGCCCCGAATACATAGTACCCGTACCGCCTGCCTTTTTCGCTTTTCCCCAACGCCTGTACATAACAATAACCCAGCACAGCCGCAGGCAGCGCCAGCACGTAAACATAACCGTAACGCACCAGCGGTGCGGAAAACTGCCAGAAAAAATAGCCTGTTATCAGGACCGCCGCATACAAAATCCAATCCCAGGGAAGAATTCCGTCTGCCTCCGGCCTGTTTTCCTGTATTTCCTTTTTCAGTTTTCCATTTTTCCGTATCTCGTTTTTCTGTACCCTGTTTTTCCGTTCTTCCAATCCTGCTTTCCGTATTCTCAAGCCCGCTCCCGCAATGGTTACAGCACCCAGCCCGGTGCAGGCGGCGCTTGCCGCCACCCAAAGCTTTTCCAGCCCCTTCAGGGCGGCAAACCACTTGCCCGCCCAGCCGGAAAACGGCGTGTCATACAGATTTACATCATAAAGCAGCCTGGCAAACACCTGGATCTCCTTGGAATCGCAATCCGCATAGCCCTTTTCGATTTTCCAGTCCACAGGGAACAGATCCAGAAAAGTAAAAGGATAAAACAGCCAGCCGGAAATCAGCACGCCCCGTATCAGCCAGGGAAGCGCAATCCCAAAACCAAGCCCCAGATACAGCCCGATTTCCTTCCACCTTTTTTCCCGCAGCAACTGCACCGCAGGCTTGAGCACCAGCAGCAGAATCACCGCCGCCGACAGCTTCACCGTAACCGTAAATACAAGAAGCAGGGAAAGCAGGGCATAGGGCGCTGCCTCCTTTTCCCCGCTCTCCAGCAGATCCAGCCAGTCAATCAGGATAAAAAGCAGCAGCAGCATGGCAAAATAATCCGACGCCGGCGACACCATCTCACCAAACAGCACAGTCAGATAATAGATGCCTCCCACCCTTACAAAGTCGGAGACCCTCACCCTTCTGCGCACCGCCAATGTCCGGATCCCGCTGCACTGGATACCCACCAGCAGCGCCAGAAAGCCCTGCACCGCATGCATTCCCTCCGGGAACAGGCTTCCTCCCAGCCACCGCATACTGTAAACCGCGCACAACGGAAACGCCGCGCTGTTATAGGCAAACCGGCTGTGCAGGTTACCCAGCCCCGGAACCACGCCATACTCCTCGATCCACCGTATGGCCTGGGCATGATACAGCCCGGTATCCACATGCATATACCCTCTGGAGGTCCCATAGGCCATCAGCAGGACCAGTCCCGCCAAAAACACCGCATACCCCCTGCTGCATTGACCGGCCCTTTCCCGCCAATAAACAGCCAGAGGTCGGCGATAGACCACCGCAATGGCCGCACACGCCGCCACCAACAGCACATTTGCCCAAAGCCCCACTCCCGAAAAAAGGCTGAACACCTGGGAATATACCGTTACCGCCGCAAGCCCCGCCATCAGGACCGCCGTCATCTTCCAGCGGACAGTACCCGTCCCGCCTCCAGGCGCCCTGCCGGCCGCCGCGCAGCCCCTTTCAAAAGGCAGCAATACCGCAAAGCCAATCAGAAATGCCGTAACGAAAATATATCCCCAGTTGAACAGCACAGTTAACATAAAATCCTACTTTCTGTTTTTAAATTCCTCACAGCCCACGCCGACAACGGCCTGCATATCCGCATCCATCATCATAGCCACAAGGCCTTTAAAATCCACTTTTCTCTTCCAGTTCAGTTCTTTCTCCGCCTTGGAACAATCGCCCCAGAGGAACTCCACCTCCGCCGGACGGTAAAATTCAGGATTTACGTCCACAAGCAGCCTGCCGGTCCGGGAATCATAACCCTTTTCATTCACCCCGGTCCCTTCCCAGCGGACAGTAATGCCCACCTCCTGGAAAGCCGCCTCCACAAATTCCCTTACCGTATGGGTTTCATTCGTGGACAGCACATAATCTCCCGGCTTATCCTGCTGCAGCATCAGCCACATACCTTCCACATAATCCCCTGCAAAGCCCCAGTCCCTCTTGGCATTCATATTCCCCAGGGAAAGCTTCTCCTGCTTTCCTGCCAGAATATTGGCAATGGCCAGCGTGATTTTCCTGGTAACGAAATTCTCGCCCCTTCTGGGTGATTCATGATTAAACAGAATCCCGTTACAGGTGAACATATTATAAGACTCCCTGTAATTCACCGTAATCCAGTAAGAATACAGCTTCGCCACACCATAAGGGCTCTTGGGATAAAAAGGCGTTTTCTCACTCTGGGGAGCCGTCTCCGGCAGCCCGCCGAACAGCTCGGAGGTAGACGCCTGATAAAAACGGCACGGCCCCCCATTGATCCGAATGGCCTCCAAAAGCTTCAGCGTACTCATTCCCGTAGCATCCGCCGTATATTCCGGGACCTCAAAGGAAATACCAACATGGGACTGCGCCGCCAGGTTATACACCTCGGTAGGCTTGATTTCCGCCATCAGCCGCATCAGTCCGCTGGAATCCGTCGTGTCCGCATAATGAAGAAAGAATTTAACATTATTATAGGGGGAATGAATCAGATGGTCAATCCTGCTGGTAACAGAAATACTGTGACGCCTCACTAGGCCATGCACCTCATACCCCTTCTCCAATAAAAACTCCGCAAGATAAGAACCATCCTGCCCGTTAATCCCTGTAATCAATGCAACGTTATTCATACTGTTTACCTCTCTGTTTTTAATCTATTAGGCTTATTTTGCTGTGACTGCAAAAGAATATACCACTTAATTTTCCTCATTACAATTTACTATCTTGCCCACAAATAGTAATATATTGCTATCTGGTGGGGATTGCTTTATAATGTAGGAGGGTTGTTGAGGGAGGGCTGTGAGCCCTGTGGCGGCGGGGGGTTTGGGGG
>NZ_KE992709.1:0-39238 GCF_000466465.2 Clostridium sp. KLE 1755 | reverse complement strand
GCCACGGCGGCCCCCCGCTTATTATCCCTTCTCCCTCCCTCCCCCACTATCTGCCCCCTAATTATCCCCTAAATTTTAACATTTCCCCCCATTTTCCTCCATCTCCCCCACCCATCCATCGCCCATTTTCCCCCATTTTCGCCTTCTTTCGCCCTCCCTCCGCGCGATTTACCCCGAATCCCCACGAAACCCCGCCTTTTCTGCGATGAAAGAAGGTTGCCATAAATTGTCATTCTTATATAATAAATGCAGGAAGAGACAGAAAGAAAAAGATTTCTGTTGGAATGGAGGACATATATGGAACAGTTACGCATGAATACAGGGAAAGACAACGAAAGAGTGGTACAGATTCTCACGGATCTTATGAAAACCAATAAAGAATTCCAGATTATGATAACCGTACCGGCATCCGGCGCTTCATCAGCATCCGACTTTATGCCCAGGGAAGAAGAGACGGCAGACCAACCGGCCGTAACCCATAACCTGGAAAAAGACGTAACGGACATGATACATGAAATCGGCGTACCTGCCCATATCAAAGGCTATCAATACCTGCGTGAAGCTATAATGATGTCGGTGGAGGACATCGAAATGCTCAATTCCATTACCAAAATCCTCTACCCCACAATCGCCAAGAAATACCAGACAACACCCAGCCGCGTGGAACGCGCCATCAGACATGCCATTGAGGTTGCATGGAGCAGAGGAAAAATGGAAACTCTGGACTCTCTGTTCGGCTACACAATCAACACAGGTAAGGGAAAACCCACCAATTCCGAGTTTATTGCCCTCATTGCAGACAAAATAAGGCTTCAATATAAAAATTAATCTTTTATTAAATGCCGTAATGATGTATAATATTTGTAAACCTATCTAGGGAAGGTATTAAGAAATTACGGGAGGATTCGGAATGAAGAAAATTTTATTTGTGGCTTCGGAAGGCGTACCGTTCATTAAGACGGGCGGCCTGGCAGACGTAGTAGGTTCCCTGCCCAAATGTATCGATAAAGAGTATTATGACGTACGCGTGATCTTGCCCAAATATGTATGCATGTCCCAGGAAATGAAGGACAGACTGAATTACAGAACGCATTTCTATATGGATTTCCACTGGCAGAATCAGTATGTGGGCATTCTGGAAGCGGAAATGGACGGCGTGAAATATTACTTTATAGATAATGAATATTATTTTAACGGCTTTAAGCCCTACGGTGACAACGCCCTGTTTGAAATCGAGAAATTTGCATTCTTTTCCAAGGCTGCGCTTTCCATACTGCCTGTCATCGACTTCCGCCCGGATTTAATCCATTGCCACGACTGGCAGACCGGACTGATTCCCGTATATCTGCATGAACGCTTCCAGGGAAGCGATTTCTACCGTGGAATCAAGACGGCCATGACCATCCATAACCTGAAATTCCAGGGAAAATGGAGCATTAAGGAGGTGCAGGACATAACTGGCTTACCCATGTCCTTTTTCACCCCTGATAAGCTGGAGGCCTACAAGGATGCCAACCTTCTCAAAGGTGGCCTTGTCTATGCGGACGCGATAACCACCGTAAGCGATACCTATGCGGAAGAAATCAAGACTCCCTTTTACGGAGAAGGGCTGGATGGCCTGATGCGTGCGCGCAGCGGCGATCTCAGAGGTATTGTCAACGGCATTGACTACGACGAATACAATCCGGAAACAGATAAATTCATCACCCATCACTTTAATGCGGTGAATTTCAGAAAAGAAAAAATTAAAAATAAACGGGCGCTCCAGGCAGACTTCGGACTGGATCAGGATGACAAGGCCATGCTGATCGGCGTAGTATCCAGACTGACCGACCAGAAGGGCTTTGACCTGGTAGCCTATGTCATGGATGAGCTGTGCCAGGATAACGTTCAGCTTATGGTGCTTGGTACCGGGGAAGAACAGTATGAGAACATGTTCCGCCATTTCGCATGGAAATACCCGGGCAAAGTATCCGCCCAGATCTACTATTCGGAAGCTGTATCCCACAGAGTTTACGCTTCCTGCGATGCCTTCCTTATGCCTTCCCTGTTTGAGCCCTGCGGACTCAGCCAGCTGATTGCCCTGCGCTACGGCACCGTGCCCATTGTCAGGGAAACCGGCGGCCTGAAGGATACCGTACAGGCATATAACGAATTTGAAAGCACAGGAACCGGCTTCAGTTTCATGAACTACAATGCCCATGAAATGCTGGGGACCGTCCGGTATGCGGAACGCATTTATTACGACAAAAAGAGAGAATGGAATAAGATCATTGACCGCGGAATGGCAATCGATTATTCCTGGCAGGTATCCGCCAAGAAATACCAGGAGATGTATGACTGGCTCATCGGCTGATGAAAGCTGCATAGATAAGAACACAGGGGGGAAACCATCTGACACAGGAGTAAAAATCCTGTGCCGGATGGTTTTTGTACGTTTAAAATTCCCCTCACAGGGAAGGCTAAAGATAAAATAATTCAAAGAGAGGAAGAAATTATGAAAAAATTTGCATGTTTTGCTTTGACTGCGGCGCTGCTCCTTGCAGGCTGCAGCGGCACAGACGGGGATAATGCAGCGCAGAGCCAGACCGAGACCGGAAGCGCCGCTCAGGAAAGCACAGCCCAGGAGAGCACTGGCCAGACAGAGCAGGAGGGCACACAGACGGAAGGTACACAGACAGAAAGCACAGAAGCAGCTTCCGCAAATGGAGCCAGCATTAAGGCCGGAGATTACTCTTACCATGTGGAGTCCCTGGAAAAAGAATGGACGACAGACAATGGAACGCTTGCGTGCACAGTCAAGCTGGCCTACCCTGTGTTTGAAGGCGATACCGAAGGAGAAAAGAATATCAACGCATTTTTTAAAGAATGGGCTGATGATAAACTGGACTATTATGAAAACGATAAGGATTCCATCGTAAACATTGCCCTCCAGTACCAGACAGAGCTGGAAACCGAACAGAATTCAACGCAGGAAGACTCCACGCTTCCGCCTGTCCCGCCCAGTGAAGAAGATTTTTCAGTGGGAGGCGTAACGGTCCGCGGCAGTGTGATTTCTGTTTTCATGGAATCCTACAGCTATGAAGGCGGCGCACATGGTATGCCTGGCCGGGCTAACTACCTCTTTGACAAGACAACGGGTAAGGAAACCACGCTGGCTTCCCTCATCAGCATTTCCGAAGAGGAACTGAACCAAAAGGTACGCGGCTTGTTCCAGGAGCAGGTAAAGGGCAATACGGAAGGCTTCTTTGAGGATGCGGAAGAAACACTGAATAACAAAAAGGATTTTATTGACAACTATTATTTCAGTGAAGACGGCGTTGTTTTTTATGCCACACCCTATGAAATCGCCCCCTATGCGGCTGGCTATACTGAGATCACGGTTCCTTTTGAAGAGCTGGGACTGTAAAAAAAGAAAAAGTTCCCTGCATATTCAACCCCTGTTCGGCGCACAATAAAAAGGCAGAAGCAAATTGAATGGAGGTATGGATATGGCAAATTTATCAGAACTCGATCTTCAGAACCTGCGCCATCTGATTGGCGGTTATGACACTACTCACTGCAAGATGAAGGAATACGCATCCTGTGCGGAGGACCCCAAGGTAAAACAGTTCTTTGAACAGGGCGCAAAGTCCGCTATGGAAAACAAACAGCAGCTGATGAAATTTTTGCAGTAAGGAGGAAAACTGACCATGATGCAGGAAAAAATAATGGTATCTGATACACTGGCAAGCATTAACGGCGAACTGGTAAGATTCGGGGAGATGATTCCCCAGACAGAAAACAAAGAACTGAAAAGCGCACTGAAGCAGATGCGCACAACCTGTGAGCAGTCACAGGAACAGCTCTATGAAATTGCACGCGAGAAATCCTATTATGTGCCTGCCCAAAAGGCATCCCAGGAAGAGGTTGATCACGTTAAAGGCCTGTTTACTTCAGGAACCCTGTAAAATACTTTAGATGTTAACAGCGGCTGATTGTTATCCGAAGCCGCCCCGGAAACCTGGCTGCCTTTCCAAAACGGCAGCAGGTTCAGCCAAAAAGCCACCCTGCAGCGGCAGATGCCTGTGCAGGATGGCTTTTTTTAAATATTGCTCCGTCGGTTGCATTATCAGTTTTCCGGAATCCACAGCCTAAAATTTTTTTCAAATACGGAGATCGGATAAATAGAAAGATAGAAATCACGAAGCGCTTCAAGAAAGGCCTCCTGATTAAACTGTCCCTCACAGAAGGCCTCCTTCTGCAATGTTTCCCGGAGTCCTGTTTTCCCGCCATTTTTACATGCTGTTTTTTCACAATTTTCTCCGTGCAGCTCTTCCTTCAGGGGAGATAACACAAGCATCCGGTAGGTAACACCGAACAGCTGCGCTCTGACCTGCGTCAATACTGCGCCGTTTCTCTCATAAAAACGAATCCGCCTTTCCCGAAGCTCCCTCTGCTCAGCGCAGTCTGCAGTTTCAGGCGCTTCACACTCAATAAAGCATCCCGGGAAATCGCTCTGCTTTTGGATTTCGTGAAGAAATACACTGCCAAGCCCCCGGCAGCGATACTCTTCCATAAAAGCATAATAATCCAGCAGCATCTTTTCCCTGTCCTTATCATGCATCAGCAGGGCATAACCGAGCAGGCCGCCCTCCGCTGCGGCGGATCCGTCATAAAGGCCGTAGCCGGAGTATTGCCCACGCTCCAGCAGCATTTTCACCGAAGAAAGAGGCTTTAATTCTGAATCCGGGAAATGCTCCGGCCCCCAGGCATCATAAACTGCCATAATTTCCTCCGGTGTCAAAGCCTTACATAATTCCTTCATAAATATCCTGACCTGCCTTTTACTCAATTTGTTTTAACGCGCTGATATCCGAATCGATCATCATCGAATAATTGGTATAGTATACAACGAAGCCGGGTTTACCGCCGCCTGGCTTTTTCACGTTCTTTTTTTCCGTATAATCGATTTCCACCTTCTCCTGCCCGCGCCCCCTGGAATAATGGGCGGCCAGCCTGGCCGCATCTTCAAAGGTGCTGTCAGGAAGCTCGTCGCCCCGGGATTTCACCACGACATGGGAACCAGGCATCCCCTTGGCGTGGAACCACCAGTCATTTCCGGAAGCGAACCTGAAGGTCAGCTCATCATTCTGATAATTGTTCTTCCCGACATAAATGTCATAACCATCGCTGCTTACATAATGAAAGGGACGGCTGGTAACTTTTACTTTTTTCGAACCGCCTTTTCTTCGGATATACCCGCTCTCGATCAGTTCCTCCTTGATCTGCACCAAATCCTCTTCCTTCTGGGCAATATCAAGCGCATTGCTCACCGATTCCAGATGGTCGATTTCCGATTTTGTCTCCAGCGTCAGCTGTGAGAGCGCCTCAAAGGTTCTTTTCAGCTTGTTGTACTTATCAAAATACTTCTTTGCGTTTTCCCCTGCTGTCAGCATGGGATCCAGCGGTATGACAATATCCTCATTGGTATAATAATTCAGGGCGGTCATGGACTTCGCCCCTGGCTCCACCCCATAACCATAGGTATTCAGAAGCTCTCCATAAATGCGGTATTTATCCTTCTTTTCCGTATCCCTCATCTGCTTCAGTTGCAGATCATATTTTTTAATATTCCTTTCAAGCGCTGTGGAAACGATCCGGCGCAGGTCGGAGGAACGCTGACGAATCCGCGTAATCGTATTCTTTTCCGCATAATAATCCTCCAGAAGAGCACTGATGGAAGCATAATCCTTTCTCTGCGCCTCAGGATAAGAGGTCAGCCGCAGCGCAGCATACTCAGCAGGAACCCCGTTTTCATACACGATGCAGGGAGAAAAGTCCCCGCTGCGAACATCCCCCATCATCTCAGAAAAAGCGCGGTAAAGCGCCTTGCGTCCCGCCTCATCCAGCGCTGCAGTGGAAAGATCCGCATCCCCTCCCGCCCGGTAGCAAATCTCATGGGCGATGGCCGGAGACAGGCCCGTAAAACCGGAATACAGCGCCTTAAAACAAGGCATGCTGCCCGCAAATACCCTGTCCATAAAATCCTCCTCCGAAGCCGTGAGCGGATTCAGTTTATCCTGCGTATGCGGAATAAAATATTCCTTCCCGGGAAGCACCTCCCGCACAGAGCTGACAAGTCCCGAAATATGCTTGATGCTGTCAATGATAATCCCGGAATCATTACAGAAAATAATATTGCTGTGCTTTCCCATAAGCTCCACAATCAGCAGCTTCCTGCACACATCCCCCATTTCATCTAGATGCTCAATTTCAAAATTAATAATACGCTCCATGCCCGGCTGGCTGATACTGATGATTTTCCCATTCTGAATATGCTTACGCAGCAGCATACAGAAATTCGGAGCCGTCATGGGGCTGGTTTTATTCTTATCCGTCAGATAAATTAAAGGAAGGGACGCGGAAGCAGAAAGCGTGACCCTCTGCTGCGTTCCATTATTCTTAATCGTAAGAAGAAGCTCATCAGGCTCAGGCTGCGCGATTTTATAAACCCGTCCCCCGGTGAGCGCCTCGTCAAGTTCTTTCCTTATATTTGCAATTGTAATACCGTCAAATGCCATGACCTTACCCTCTCTGTTTCCATAATAAAGATACAACCCCCAGTATATCAGAAAATCCCTCCCCGCGCAATTGCATGAAAATCCGCCCCTGAGCATAAAATCCCCTGCCGGCAGCCTTATCAGAACAACTCCGACAATACCGCCGACAGGGGGACAGAACCATAAAACTTGAAAACCACCAAATCTAAAAGCCCATAAAGTACCGCACCAATGCAATGAGAGCCAGGTGAGCCGGATAAAACACATAGAAAAACCACTTAGGAAGCTTAATGGAAGTATTCGTATGGAAATAAATGAAAGGCAGCGCAAGCAGCGAGAAAATTTCAAAACCAACAGGATGCCCGCCAACCACCCAACACAAAGGATCCTCAAGACTGCCTCCAAACAGAGCCGGAAGATAACTCAACGTATACAAAACAGCCCCCAATACCGGTTTTTTACGGCAAAGATAAAAAATAAGCATAAGGAGAATTCCGGTAAAAGAATAATCAAAATTCCAAAAACAGATTACAAAGGTAGAAACTGCAAAAAGCCACCATTTTTTCTCCTTAAAACCCCACACAGCCAAAAGACTGATAAACAAAGTAAAAAATATATTCCAGTTCGTCAGATTCCCCCAAAAATCATGCGGATTAAAAGCAAGAATCCAGAACGGCTGGGAAATAACCGCAAACACCGCAATCCGCCCCAAATACCTCTTAATATCTCTCGTATAAAGCATCCCCACGGTCATACAATAACAAAATATAGGAAACGCCAGCCTCCCGATCCACCGGAACACAGGATATTCAGGAAAAAAAGTCCCCCCCACATGATCCAAAAGCATACTGATAACAGCGACCACCTTTAAAAAAGTAGTATCCAGATTCGTATCCAGCAAAGCCCCATTCTCCAATGTACCATTCCTCATATTCATATTTATCATTTCCTTTCTTCTGTTCTTTTGATACCCCAATTCTACCTCACCCTGCCATCCCCAGCCACCCCTCCAAATGTCAAGAACAACCGCCTTAATGTAAAGTTTGGACATATAAAGTTTTATATAATGTAAATATAAAAAAACCTCCCTGCACTACCAGGAAAAAGGTATCGGGGGCGTGCTTTGCTCCGGTGGCGGCCGGCAGCTGGTTTCCCCTGGGCGGGGCGGCTGTGATGTTTTTTCAGATCCATTGGAAAAAAAGGTGTTGTTTCTTACTGCTCCTGCCTGCCGGAATTCTGCCGCCCTTAGCAGCCTGTCTGACGAACACAGCAGGCCAACGGCCGCTGTGAGAGGAGTTTTGGCTGCGCCGGCAGAATCCCGACAGACAGGAACAGTTAGAAACCCCCCTTTTTTGAGACCGGATCCGAAAAAACATCACAGCCGCCCCGCCCAGGGGAAACCAGCCGCCGGCCGCCGCCAAAGCGAAGCACGCCCCCGATACCTTTTTCCGTCCTTTTCCGACCTCCCTCAAAATCCTTGACTACTCACATGCATTGCTTTATAATAAAATGAATTATGGGAATGTATTTTCTGGAGGAATACTGATGATAAAAAGTATGACAGGCTTCGGCAGATGCGAAATCAGCGAGGCCGAACGTAAAATTACCGTAGAAATGAAGTCCGTAAACCACAGGTATCTGGATGTAAGCATAAAGATGCCAAAGAAGCTGAATTTTTTTGAAGCTTCCATAAGAAGCGTGTTGAAAGAATATATCCAGCGCGGCAAAGTGGATTTGTTCATTACCTACGAAGATTTTACAGAGAACAATGTGACGATCAAGTACAACAGGGATATTGCCGGGGAATACATGCAGTATCTGAAGCAGATGGCAGAGGATTTTTCACTGGACAACGATATCCGTGTTTCCTCCCTTTCCAGATTCCCGGAGGTTTTCTCCATGGAGGAGCAGGCCATTGATGAGGAAGGCATCTGGAAGACGCTGGAAAAGGCGCTGAGGGGAGCGGCAGAAGGACTGTCACAGACCAGGATTACCGAAGGGGAGAACCTGAAGGAGGATTTGATTTCCAAGCTGGACGGCATGCTGGAAAGCGTGGCTTTTATTGAGGAAAGGTCGCCGCAGATAATAGCGGAATACAGGCAGACGCTTAAGGATAAGGTAAAAGAGCTTCTTGAGGATGCCCAGGTGGATGAGAACCGTCTTCTTATGGAGGTTACTATTTTTGCCGATAAAGTGTGTGTGGATGAAGAACTGGTGCGCTTAAGAAGCCATATTGAGACTACGAAAAAAACTCTTGGTGAAGGTGGAAGCATCGGAAGGAAGCTTGATTTTATTGCCCAGGAAATGAACCGGGAAGCCAATACCATTCTTTCCAAGGCCAATGATCTGGAGACCTCCGACCGGGCGATTGAGCTGAAGACGGAAATTGAGAAGGTCAGAGAGCAGATTCAGAATATTGAATAATGGCGGAGGCGGTCAATGAGTCAGTTTATCCATGTCGGTTTTGGCAATATTGTAAATACGGAAAAGATTATCGCGGTGGTCAGCCCTGATTCCGCACCCATCAAGCGTATGGTGCAGACAGCCAGAGAGACGGGGGCGGCCGTGGACGCGACGCAGGGACGTAAGACAAAGGCGGTGCTGGTGATGGAGAACGGTCAGCTTGTGCTGTCGGCGCTTCTGCCGGAAACCATTGCAAACAGGGCGCAGGCCGAACGGGAGGATAATGATGAAGCATAGGGGAATTCTGATTGTCGTATCCGGTTTTTCCGGGGCAGGCAAGGGAACATTGATGAAGGAACTGCTCAAAACCTATGATAATTATGCGCTGTCGGTTTCCATGACGACAAGAAAGCCCAGGCCGGGCGAGGAAGAAGGTAAATCCTATTTTTTTGTGGATAAGGATACCTTCGAAGAGACGATTGCAAAGGACGGGCTGATCGAGTATGCCAGCTACTGCGGCAACTACTACGGAACGCCCAGAGAATATGTGGAGGCCTGTCTGGACAACGGACGGGACGTAATCCTGGAAATTGAAATCCAGGGCGCGCTTAAGGTGAAAGAAAAATTCCCGGAAGCCCTTCTTTTATTTATCATGCCGCCCAGCGCGGAAGAATTAAAAAGAAGGCTGGAAGGAAGAGGCACCGAAAGCGAGGAGGTCATCTGCCAGCGTATTGCGCGCGCGGCAGAGGAAGCGGAAGGCATTGAAAATTATGATTATATCATAATCAATGATAAACTGGACGACTGCGTGAAGGAAATGCATTCCATTATTTCCGCATCCCGCAGAAATCCGAAAAGAAATAAGGAATTGATAGCTGATATGCGTTCCGAGCTGGACGCGTTAGTGAAAGGAGAATGAAAATGTTACATCCCTCTTATACCGATTTAATGAAAGTCGTGAACAGCGACGTGGAGCCCGGCGAAACCAAGATTGTAAGCAGCCGTTATTCCATCGTTATGGCGACTTCCAAAAGAGCAAGGCAGATCATCGGAGGCGATGAGCCGTTAGTAAATATGAAGACAGGCATGAAGCCTTTATCCGTTGCTGTAGAAGAACTGAATGAAGGCAAAATCAAAATTCTCGGAGATGAAGAAACCGAAGATTAAAATGGGGGAAGGGAGAAGAGAAATTGCCGTGTGCATTTCTCTTTTTTCATAAGAAAGCATGAAAATACTATTTATTTCCCTGGGCTGTGATAAAAATCTTGTGGATACCGAGATGATGCTTGGGATGCTGGCCGAAAAGGGGCATACCTTTACGGATGACGAGGCGGAAGCGGAGGCTGCGGTAATCAACACCTGCTGCTTTATCGGCGATGCCAAGGAAGAAAGCATAAATACCATTCTGGAAATGGCCGAATTAAAAAAGAGCGGACAGCTGAAGGCGCTTATCGTGGCCGGCTGCCTGGCGCAGCGTTATAAGGAAGAAATCCAGACGGAAATCCCGGAGGTGGATGAAATCCTGGGGACCATGGCTATTGATGCGGTGACAGCCGCCATTGATGAGGTTTCGGCAGGAGAGAAGCACAACCATATTACGGACCCGGACGCGGCGCTGGTTTACGGCAAGCACCGCAGCGTCACTACAGGCGGCCATTTTGCCTATCTGAAAATTGCGGAGGGCTGCGACAAACGCTGCACCTACTGCATTATCCCAAAGGTGCGGGGCAATTACCGCAGCGTCCCCATGGAAGTGCTGGAAAAGGAAGCGCGGGAACTGGCTGAGGGCGGCGTTAAGGAGCTGATTCTTGTGGCCCAGGAAACCACGGTTTATGGGAAGGACATTTACGGCGAAAAGAAGCTGCCGCAGCTGCTTCACAGGCTCTGCGCCATCCCCGGTATCTACTGGATAAGGATTTTGTACTGCTATCCGGAGGAAATTACGGATGAATTAATAGAAACGATAAAAACAGAACCGAAAATCTGTCATTATCTGGATATGCCAATCCAGCATGCTTCAGACAGGATATTGAAGCAGATGGGCAGGCGGACCGATCAGGCCGAGCTGCGGGAGCGGATCGGCAGGCTGCGGGAGGAAATTCCGGATATCTGTCTGCGTACCACGCTTATCAGCGGATTCCCCGGAGAGACGCAGGAGGATCATATAGAGCTGTATAATTTCGTGGATGAGCTGGAATTTGACCGGCTGGGGGTATTTACCTATTCCCAGGAGGAAGGGACGCCGGCGGCGCGGATGGAGAATCAGGTCCCCCAGGAAGTGAAGGAGGACAGACAGGCCGAGCTGATGGAGCTGCAGCAGGAAATCGCCTTTGAGAAGGCGGAGAACATGAAGGGAAAAACGCTTATTGCCATGATAGAAGGCAGGGTGGACGGGGAGAATGCCTATGTGGCAAGAACCTATAAGGACGCCCCTAATGTGGACGGACTGCTGTTTGTCAATACCTCAAGAGAACTGTTGACGGGTGATTTCGTAAAAGTGCGGATTACCGGATCTTATGAATATGATTTGATAGGAGAGCTGGAAGATGAATTTACCGAATAAGCTTACGATACTGAGAATGATAATGATCATACCCTTTGTGGTATTCATGCTGGTTCCCATCGGCGGTGCCGGGAAGTGGATTGCGCTGGCCCTGTTTGTCATCGCCAGCCTGACGGACCTGCTGGACGGCAAAATTGCCAGAAAATATAACCTGGTAACCACCTTTGGAAAATTCATGGATCCCCTGGCGGATAAGCTTCTTGTATGTTCTGCCTTGATCTGCCTTGTGGAAATGGGAAAAATCCCGGCCTGGATTGTAATTATTATAGTCAGCAGGGAATTTATCATCAGCGGCTTCCGTCTGGTGGCATCCGATAAAGGCGTGGTGATTGCGGCAGGCTACTGGGGAAAATTCAAAACCACCTTCCAGATGGTGATGATTGTGCTCATGATAGCGGATATTCCGGTGCTTTCCCTGGTTACGACGATTGTAATGTGGGCGGCTCTGATTCTTACGGTAGTGTCCCTTGTAGATTATCTTGTGAAAAACAAGGATTGTCTGAAGGACCAGAAATAGAGAAAAGAGGTTCGGTATGGTAGTTGAATTAATTTCGGTAGGAACTGAGCTTCTGCTGGGGAACATAGTCAACACCAACGCAGCATACCTGGCGGAGAAATGTGCGGGGCTGGGATTGTCCTGCTATTATCAGACAGTGGTGGGCGACAATAGCGGAAGGCTTGCGGGGACAATACGGACGGCGCTGGAACGGTCGGATCTTGTGATTCTGACGGGAGGCCTTGGGCCGACCCAGGATGATCTGACAAAGGAAACCGCCGCCGGCGTATGGAACAGGCAGCTTGCCATGGATCCTCATTCCCTGGAAAGAATCGAAACTTATTTCCGGGAACGCGGTTTGGAAATGACGGAAAATAACAAGAAGCAGGCGCTTGTTCCCGAAGGAGCCATTGTTGTAGACAATGACAACGGCACTGCTCCGGGTATTATCATGGAAAAGGAAGGAAAACGGATGATTCTGCTTCCCGGTCCTCCCAATGAATTGAAGCCGATGTTTGAAAACAGCATCGCGCCTTTTCTGACGGGCCTGGAGAACCCTGATGCGCCGGGGATTATTTTTTCCAAAACCGTAAAAATATGCGGTATGGGCGAAAGCAAGGTGGAAAGCCAGATTACAGATTTGGAGGCCCTTGCCAATCCCACGGTGGCTCCCTATGCCAAGACCGGAGAGGTGCATCTGCGTGTTACCGCCCGAGCTGAGGATGAAAAGGAAGCGAAGAAGCTGGTAAAGCCGGTGGTGAAGGAACTGAAATCCCGGTTCGGCAGCGCCGTGTATACCACGGAAGAGGATGTGACGCTGGAAAAGGCGGTGGTTGACCTGCTTTTGGCCAACGAGCTGACCGTATCAACCATTGAGTCCTGCACGGGAGGCATGCTTGCCGCCCGCCTGATTAACATACCTGGGGTTTCCGAGGTCTTCAAGACAGGTTATATTACTTATTCCAATAAGGCAAAAAGAAAAATTGCCGGCGTAAAAAAAGGCACGCTGGATAAATTCGGCGCGGTAAGCCCGCAGACGGCCAAGGAAATGGCGAGAGGAACTGCGCTTCTGACGAAAGCGGACGTTACCTTTTCCATTACGGGAATTGCGGGACCTGACGGCGGCACTGCTGAGAAGCCTGTGGGACTTATTTATATGGGTTGCTATGTGTGCGGCACCACGCATGTAAAGGAATTCCATTTCAGCGGAAACCGGGCAAAGATAAGGGAAACAGCGGTTTCGGCCGCATTAACGATGATGCGTCAGTGTATACTGGAATATTACAGTCAGAAGACTTTCGGGAAAAAAGTATGATTCCGGCCTTGCGGGGAAGAGGGGAAAGAAGAAAAAAGCTTTTGGCACATAAAACCGGCCTGAGCAATGGAGGATAATGTATGTACGAGGATGAAGAATATGGATTTTGTCCGGAATGCGGGGCGCTGATGAAAAACGGTGTCTGTATAAGCTGCGGATATGACCGGAATAAAAAGGATGCAAAAGCAGAAGGAGCAGCGGAGACGGAAGCTCCTGATGGGAATGCCGTTGAACAGGCTGCGGTCCCTCCCTGTGAGACGGGCGGTGAAGCTTCGGTACCTCCTTATGGATACGCTGCCGGGCAGGCGCCGGTGCCCCCTTATGGAAATGCCGGTTCACAGGCTCCTGTGCCTCCCTGTGGAAATGAAAATATTCCGGCCGGCGGCCAGGGAATGCCTCCCTGCGGCGCGCAGAATATTCCGCCCTATGGAAATGTGCCAGGAGGCCAGGCAGGCCCGGGTGCGCCCGGCGCCGCGCAGGGCGGGCAGAATAATACCCGGTATGGCTCTTCGCAGCAGTATGGACCGCAGCAGAGCGGGTACTATGGACAAATCCCTCCGGGAGGAGTGCCTCCATATGGCCGGCAGCCTTATGGAGCCTATCCCAATATGCCCCCTCAGAAGCGTAACAACAGCAGAACCGTGGCGGCGGTTATTGTAGCGGTAATCGCGGTGCTTCTCTGCATCGTCATGGTCCTTATTTTTATTATTGTCAAGGGTGCGGTCAGGGAAGCCAGCAGCGGTATTTCTAATTCCAAGAATTACGGAGGGGCAGTTCCTGAGGAAACGATACCCTTTGGTTATGACAGCGGCGATGACAGCCAGCTTCCTGATTTCAGCGGCGGTGGAACCTATGAACCGGAAACAGAGGAAGGGGATTATGTTCCCAGCCCGGAGGATGACTACTATGTAACAATTGCCAATTCCATCCGTGACGACCTCAGTTATACGGTGGAATGGGAAGATTACAGCTATGTGGATGACGAGACAGGCGCTACGGCAACCGGAAAATACCCGCAGCTGAAGGGTGGGAATATTCCCCATCTGGACGAGCTGAACCAGGAGATTGAATACGAGGCCACTTATTACAGCAAGCTTTACAACTACTATAAGGATGCCCAGGGTGAAGATGAGCAACTCTCCTACGCAACCTCCAGCATTGGTTATGTAACCTATATGGATGAGGAAAAAATCAGCATAGTCCTTCAGGAGAAATATGCAATGAACCAGGAATCCTACATTTCGCTTTACTGCATTAATATCGATCTGGTAAGCGGCGAACTTTTGGACAACGGGGAAATGATAGAGTATAACGAGCAGCTGGCCAAAGAATTCAGGGATCAGGATGCTTACCAGAACGGAACGGCCGAGGCTGTGGATCGGATGGATGACGAACAGCTTCAGGATTTCCTTTCGGATTCGGATACCAATATTATTTTCTATACCCCTGTAGGCCTGGAAATCGGGTTTAATTATACCACCAGCACGAGCAGCGGCTGGGTTACAGCCACTATTAAAGATTATGGACGTTATATGAAGAAAATTTAGGGAGGGCATGGATTGTTGCCCCAATACTACGGCATGTGCGGCAGTTCAGATAAACTGAACTGTTGCGGACATCCGGCCATTTGATTTGCCTCACAACAGGCCGGATGCCTGCTGCCGCTATATATTTGTACAGTATGCGCAGCTAAATTCGCAGACCCGTCTGAACAGTATCCCGGCATGTTCCTTTTTTATGGAAGCATGCTTTTTTTAGTGGCATTTGGATGAAGTTTATGTTACAATCAAAAAAGCATATCTTTGCTGGAGGCGTTCCAAACCGGTGCACCTTTGTCTGAAGGAATTCAGCCATGTCCATTCCATCTATAGAGCGGACATCTAATCGGGCATTTCGCCAATCGTTTCAATGCAATAAAAAATAAAGGAGGGATGCCTGTTGAGGGAGTTTTATCGGACACCTGATATTGTATATTATATTTAAAGTTGGGAATTGACAAATACGAACAGATGTTTTATTATAGAAAAAGAGAACATCCGTTCTGGATAAGAAGGAGAACATAATGGAAAAAGAAGACAAACTCAAAGCGCTTGACGCCGCACTGGCACAGATTGAAAAGCAGTTTGGAAAGGGAGCAGTCATGAAGCTGGGGGATCCGGCTACGCAGATGAATGTGGAGACGATTCCCACAGGCTCATTAAGCCTTGATATTGCACTTGGCCTGGGCGGAATACCCAAGGGAAGAATTGTTGAAATATATGGACCGGAATCCAGTGGTAAGACCACCGTCACCCTGCATATGATCGCTGAGGTTCAGCGCAGGGGCGGCATTGCAGGCTTTATAGATGCGGAGCATGCGCTGGACCCTGCCTATGCGAAGAATATTGGTGTGGATATTGATAACCTGTATATTTCCCAGCCTGATAACGGAGAACAGGCTCTGGAGATTACAGAGACCATGGTGCGTTCAGGCGCCATCGATATCGTTGTTGTTGACTCCGTTGCGGCTCTTGTTCCCAAGGCCGAAATAGACGGCGATATGGGGGACAGCCACGTGGGCCTGCAGGCCCGTCTGATGTCCCAGGCGCTGCGTAAGCTTACTGCAGTAATCAGCAAGTCCAACTGTACAGTTATCTTCATCAACCAGCTGCGTGAGAAGGTGGGCGTCATGTTCGGCAATCCGGAGACCACTACCGGCGGCCGTGCCCTGAAGTTCTACTCTACCATCCGTCTGGACGTAAGAAGGATTGAATCCCTGAAGCAGGCAGGGGAAGTGGTAGGAAACCGTACCCGTGTCAAGGTGGTAAAGAATAAAATAGCGCCGCCCTTCAAGGAAGCGGAATTTGACATCATGTTCGGAGAGGGCATTTCCAAAGTCGGGGATATTCTGGATCTGGCAGCGGATATTAATATTGTCAATAAGAGCGGCGCATGGTTTGCCTACGAAGGAAACAAGATCGGACAGGGAAGGGAGAATGCGAAGAACTTCCTGAAAGAAAATACGAAGATCTGCGATGAAATCGAGAAGAAAGTACGCGCATACTATAAGCTGGACGAGAAGAAAGAAGCCGATGCTTCAGACAGGAAGGAAGAACCTGTGAAGGAAGCTGCCGGAGCCAAAGCTGCAAAGGACAGCAGGGAAGTGAAGGCGGCCGCCGGCGCTGCGGTTAAAGCCGTGCAGGCAGAACAGAAATGATTGTTACCAGGACAGAACCAATAAATAAAACGAAATATGCAGTCAGCATCGATGGAGAATTCGCCTTTGTATTATACAAAGGCGAACTTCATAAATACGGTATTGCACAGGATAGAGAACTGCCCCCTCATGTCTATGAGGAGATTATGGAGAACGTACTCCCCAAGCGGGCGAAGCTGCGCTGCATGAACCTGCTGAAGTCCAGGGAATATACAAGACAGCAGATGGAAGAGAAGCTGCGGCAGGGAAAGTATCCTCCTCCGGTCATTGAAGAGGCTATTGCTTATGTGGAATCCTTTGGGTACATAAATGATGAGGCTTATGCAAGAAGATATGTGGAAACCTACATGGAAACGAAAAGCCGCAGGCGGATGGAGGACGATCTGAGACGCAAAGGCGTTGACAGAAGCTGTATTGAGGAGGCGTTTTGCACCGTTCAGGAAGCGGATGGCCTTCAGAATGAGGAAGCTATGATTAAAGAGCTCCTCAGAAAGAAGCATTTTGATGCGAAACAGGCGGATTTAAAAGAAAAAAGACGGATTCAGGCTTTCCTGTACAGAAAGGGTTTCTCGCCGGATAAGATAAGAAAAGCCATGAATTGCGATGATTTGGAAGAAGGGGACTCCTGGGAATAACAGGTTATCTTGTGCAAAAGTTATGAAATTTGGTCAAAATATGCTTTTCTACTTGACATAATACCTGTTATTTATTAAAATTGAAGTGTTGTAAAATCGCTTATAAGAATGTTTGGCGTACATACATTCTATAACAGATATTCGCACAATGAAAATTTAATAAGGAGGTGCTCCTGTCTATGCTTAGTTATGTAATAGCAGTAGCGGTCACTCTGTTGATTTCTATCCCGGTTACATTTGTAGTAACCTCTGCATATAGGAAGAAAGAAACTGAGACCAAAATCGGCAACGCCGAAGACAAGGCAAGAGAAATTATTGATGATGCGGTGAAAGCTGCTGAAACCAAAAAGCGTGAGGGACTGCTGGAAGTGAAGGAGGAATCCATTCGTGCAAAGAACGAATTGGATAAGGAGATCAAGGAACGCAGAGCCGAGGTGCAGCGCTTTGAAAGAAGAGTGCAGCAGAAGGAAGAGAACGTGGACAAGAAGTCGGATGCCATTGAAAAGAAGGAATCCGTACTGGCAGCCAGGGAAGAGGAATTAGCAAAGCAGAAAGCAGAGATCGCGAAGCTGAACGAGCAGAGAGTACAGGAACTGGAACGAATCTCAGGATTAACCTCCGAACAGGCAAAAGATTACTTATTGAAAATTGTTGAAGATGAAGTAAAACATGAATCGGCCGTGATGATCAAGGATATGGAAAGCAGGGCCAAAGAGGAAGCAGACAAGAAAGCCAGGGAATATGTGGTAACCGCCATTCAGAGATGTGCGGCAGACCATGTGGCTGAAGCTACGATTTCCGTGGTACAGCTTCCGAATGACGAGATGAAGGGGAGAATTATCGGGCGTGAGGGAAGAAATATCAGAACCCTTGAAACGCTGACCGGTGTGGATCTGATTATAGACGATACACCTGAAGCAGTAATTTTATCTTCTTTTGACCCTATCAGAAGGGAAGTAGCAAGAATTGCGCTGGAGAAGCTGATTGTTGACGGACGTATCCATCCGGCAAGAATCGAAGAAATGGTGGAAAAGGCGCAGAAGGAAGTCGAAGTAATGATTAAAGAGGAAGGAGAAGCCGCGGTACTTGAAGTTGGGGTACACGGTGTTCATCCGGAACTCGTAAAGTTACTGGGCAAGTTAAAGTTCAGGACAAGTTATGGACAGAACGCTTTAAAGCATTCAATAGAGGTGGCTCAGCTGTCAGGGCTTCTGGCATCAGAGCTTGGTTTAGATGTGAGAATGGCCAAACGTGCCGGCCTGCTGCATGATATCGGCAAGGCAGTGGATCACGAGATGGAAGGTTCCCATATTCAGCTTGGCGTGGAACTTTGTAAAAAGTATAAGGAATCCGCTACGGTTATTAATGCGGTGGAGTCCCATCATGGTGATGTGGAGCCCACTACGCTGATTGCGTGCATTATTCAGGCTGCAGACACAATTTCCGCAGCAAGGCCGGGCGCGAGAAGAGAGACTCTGGAGACTTATACCAGCAGATTAACACAGTTAGAAGACATTGCAAACAATTTCAAAGGTGTAGACAAATCTTTTGCTATTCAGGCAGGTAGAGAGATTCGGGTAATGGTAGTTCCTGAACAGGTGTCAGATGCGGACATGATTCTGATGGCACGCGATATTTCCAAGGCGATTGAAGCCGAACTGGAATATCCGGGACAGATTAAAGTGAATGTTATCAGGGAGAGCCGTGTTTCTGATTATGCAAAATAGCGATTGCAAAAGCCTTGCAGGGTTTTCCCTGCAGGGCTTTTAAAAGTTTAAGATGGGAGAAATATTATGGCTGACGAATTCAAACGGTTGGACAGGGAACTGGTTTATAAGGGTTCCATTATTGATTTTTATAAGGATACGGTGCAGGTGCCCAATGGAAATATTGTAAAATGGGATTTTATCAAGCACCAGGGTGCGGCGGCAGTGGTGCCGGTTACCGCGGATGGAAAGCTGCTGATGGTAAGGCAGTACCGGAATGCATTGGACAGGTATACTCTGGAAATCCCGGCCGGAGGGCTGAACGGGCCGGAAGAGCCGACGATGGAGGCCGCTGCCAGGGAATTGGAGGAGGAAACGGGCTGCCATGCCGGAAAAATGGAGTGGCTGATTACCATAAGGACCACCGTGGCTTTCTGCAATGAAAAAATTGACATTTATGTGGCTACGGATTTGACACCGGGAAGCCAGCATCTGGATGAGGATGAATACATTAATGTGGAAGCTTACACAGTTGATGAACTCTGTGAGAAAATCCTGTCAGGGGAAATAGAAGATTCCAAGACGATTTCCGCGATTATGAGCTACAGGGCGAAATATTTATGTATATAAGAGCGAAAGTATTTTATCCCCGCGGCCTGGCCGGAGTATGAACCGGCAGGGTTAACCCCTTTGCATGCATGTGTGCGTTGACCGACGCATATATTAAAAAAAGCAGGCAAAGGGGTTTTTATATGGAAAAAGGTAGTTTGGCAGATGCAAAACTTAACGGGCGCATTCTTGTGCTCTTTACAGCCGGTTTTCTGGCAGGACTTGCTCTTATTTACATAGGGCAGGAAAGCCTGGTGGTAAATGCGGATTTCCTGGACAGCTTCAGTGTGGGAAGAATGGGGGTATTGGATATCGACAGCTCCATGCTTTTCTTTTACAGCATCAAGCAGAGGCTGGCGCCTGCGGTGCTTCTTGCGGTGCTGGCTGTGGCGGGTATTGGAGGTATGGCGGTAAGCCTGTATCTGGTCTGGACCGGATTTTGTGCAGGGACGATTCTGTCAGTGCTCTCTATCCGGTACGGCATCCGCGGGATTCTCCTTTTCTCAGGAGGAATTTTCCCACAGGTCCTGCTTCTGGCGCCGGCCTATCTGTTCCTTTTCCGGTGGTGCCAGGGTTTTCAGGATAGGGTATACAATGGCCGTTATGGGAGCGGCGCAGGAGGAAAACGGGGAGCGCTTCGTTTAGGCACTTTGCTTGTAATCCTGGGAATGCTGCTGGCAGGCTGTCTGGTGGAGAGCTATATCAATCCGATGATATTACAAAAAGTATTTTTCTTTTTCTGAAAACAGGAACAATATCTGGTACAAACATAATTCCGATTACCGATATCTTGTGCTTCAAGCAAATTGTTGTAAAAATCCCCGTAAAATCGGCAAAAATGCGCATTGCTTTTCTTCGAAAAACTGATTATAATGTGTTTTGAATCTTTTTTTGGTTTACATAAACAACGAAGCAGGAAGGCATTGGAGCATGGAAAAAGAGATACGGGAGTTTGTTATTTATCTTCATGATGTGAAGAAGACGTCGGAGAACACGGAGCTTTCCTATAAAAGAGATCTGCAGAAGCTTCAGAGCTTTTTGAAGGAGCAGGGGATTGAGGAGCCGGGCCGGATAACGGAGACTTCCCTGAATTCCTATATCCTTTTTCTTGAGAAGAACCAGTTCGCACCGGCTACCGTATCCCGGCATATAGCGGCTGTAAAGGCTTTTTTTCATTTTATGGTCAAAAAGGGCATGGTTTCGGAGGATGTGTCTGAGAATCTGAAGGCTCCCAGGATTGAGAAGAAAATGCCGGAAATTCTGACAATGGGAGAAGTGGTCCGGCTTCTGGAGCAGCCGGGCAGGAATACGCCCAAGGAGATTCGGGACAGAGCCATGCTGGAGCTGCTGTATGCCACCGGTATCCGGGTTTCCGAGCTGATTTCTCTGCAGATAACTGATTTGAATCTCAGGCTGGGCTATATAATATGCCGGGATTCGTCGAAGGAACGTGCCATACCTTTTGGGAACCAGGCGAAGGAGGCGCTGCTTCTTTATCTGAAGGAAGCCCGGGATATCCTGATAAAAGGGACGCAGACTGAGACTCTTTTTGTTAACTGCTCCGGTAAGCCCATGAGCCGTCAGGGTTTCTGGAAGCTGATCAAATATTATGCCGCTAAGGCCGGGATAGAAGCGGACATAACGCCGCATACGCTCCGGCATTCTTTTGCGGCCCATCTGGTGGAAAACGGGGCGGATCTGCACAGTGTGCAGGAAATGATGGGACATTCCGACATTTCTTCCACGCAGGTTTATGCCAACATAGGCGGTTCCCGCATCCGAAGCGTGTACCAGCAGGCGCATCCAAGAAAATGATCACAAGGGAATAAACATCGGGAAAATAAATACCTGGAAATAAACATTCAGGAAATAAACTATTAACGCGATACATCCTTTCTGCTGTATCGCGTTAAAAAAATGTTAAAAGTTGTAGAAGAGGGCAAATTTTTGCTATCCTGTTTTTCCCTGTTCATGCTATAATGAAAACAGATCATGACTGTAACGCTACCGGACAGTTATGGCAGTCCATTATTCTTTTATCGTGTAACCTCAAATCATGTTGGCGTCGGCGCCGATAACACAACAGAAAGGCAGCGTATATTTGAAGTTTTTTCGCACAAATCTCCAGGAAAAGTTAAAAGAAACAGGAAAAGCAGTGTTTCCTGTCATCGCAATTGTATTGATTTTATGTTTATCCATAGCCCCGGTTTCACCGGGAATCCTCATGGCATTTCTCATAGGGGCGGCGTTGCTTACCGCGGGAATGGTACTGTTTACTATGGGCGTGGATATGGCTATGACACCTATGGGGGAACGGGTGGGAACGTGCATGACACAGTCAAGAAAGCTGTGGGTTGCAGTGCCCATGAGTTTCATTCTGGGCTTCATCATCACGATATCCGAGCCGGATCTCCAGGTTCTGGCGGAACAGGTGCCATTCGTACCCAATCTGATTCTGATTCTGGCAGTGGCCTTTGGCGTGGGAATTTTTCTTGTGGTTGCCCTGCTGCGTATGCTGTTCAGCATGGCCCTTCCTCCGTTGCTTCTTTTTTTCTATGGAATCGTATTTTTACTCACTTTTTTTGTACCGAAGGATTTTCTGTCCGTGGCCTTTGATTCCGGCGGCGTTACCACCGGGCCTATGACGGTGCCTTTTATTATGGCAATGGGTATCGGTATTTCCGCCGTAAGAAATGACCGTCACGCTTCGGATGACAGCTTTGGGCTGGTTGCCCTGTGTTCCATCGGGCCGATTCTGGCGGTGCTCCTGCTGGGAATGATTTACCGCCCGGGAAGCGGGGATTATGTGCCTGTGGAGATACCGGAAATAGCGGATACGGTAGAGCTGTGGAAAGTTTTTCAGGCAGGCTTTCCGTCTTATTTGAAGGAGATGGCTGTTTCCCTTCTGCCGATTGTGGTTTTCTTTTTCCTCTTCCAGATGATTTTCAGGCTGGTTCCCGGAAAAAGCCTGGTTAAAATAAGCGTGGGGCTCATCTATACCTATGTGGGTCTTGTGCTGTTTCTTACGGGTGTGAATGTGGGCTTTATGCCTGCGGGAAATTATCTGGGCAGAGTGATTGCCGGACTTCCATACCGCTGGATTATTGTGCCTATCGGTATGCTGATTGGGTATTTTATTGTACTGGCAGAGCCTGCTGTATTTGTGCTGACCAAGCAGGTAGAGGAGATAACGGACGGAGCCATTTCGGCAAAGGCCATGAGCATGAGCCTTTCCATCGGTGTTTCCGTGTCTCTGGGGCTTGCCATGATACGGGTGCTGACCGGTATTTCGATTCTGTGGTTCCTTGTTCCGGGATATTTTATAGCGCTGGGCCTGTCCTTTTTCGTACCGAAAATATTTACGGCCATCGCTTTTGACTCCGGCGGAGTCGCCTCCGGGCCTATGACCGCCACCTTTCTGCTTCCCTTTGCCATGGGAGCCTGTTCGGCGGTGGGAGGAGATATTATTGCGGATGCGTTCGGTGTGGTCGCCATGGTTGCCATGACGCCGCTGATTACCATACAGATACTGGGCCTTGTTTTCCGGCTGCGCGCGGGCAAAGCGGAGATCGGGCAGGCAGGGATTGCCGCCGTTGCCGCAGATGCTGCTGGATGGGGTGATTATGACATTATTGACCTGTAGGAGAAACGTATATGAGTAAAGTGTATTTAATGGTTACGATTACAGGGCGGGGCCAGGGCGAGCAGTTCGCCGCGCTGAATCGGACGGAGAACCTTCCTGTTATGATGGTGGCTCTGGGCAAGGGGACGGCCGGTAATGAAATACTGGACTGCCTCGGACTGGAGGGAAGTGAAAAAATAGTGCTTTTTTCCATGGTGACAGGAGATGTGTGGAAGCGGGTAAAGAGAGGGATGGAGCACAAGCTGGGCATAGATGTTCCGGGAATGGGAATTTCCTTTCTCGTTCCCGTGAGCAGCATCGGAGGGAAAAAGGCGCTTCAGCTTATGCTGGCAGGACAGGAATTTGAAAAAGAGGAGGAGACATCATTGAAGGATACGGAATATGAACTGATTGTGGTGGTTTCCGATTTCGGGTATACGAATCTGGTGACAGATGCCGCCAGGGAAGCGGGGGCAGGCGGCGGAACCGTCATTCATGCCAAGGGAACCGGAATGGAGAGGGCGGAGAAGTTTCTCGGCGTTTCCCTGGCATCGGAAAAGGAAATGACTTTCATTGTAACCAGGACTGAAAAGAAAAAGGAAATCATGAAGGCCATTATGGAAAAAGCAGGGCTGGAAAGCAAGGCAAAATCAATCCTGTTTTCCCTGCCGGTGGTGGATACGGCAGGACTGAGAATTTCCGAAGACTGGGAAGGATAAAAAGATGAATCCAATGGAAATATGTGTTAAAATGGAAACAGAAAGGCATTATTTTCTTTATTCCCGCGAGCAACGAGCCAAGTAGCCATGCTTGCATGGATATTTGGCGACTGCCGCGAGGGTCAAATACCCCGCTGCTCTGCAGTGCTGCAAGTTTGTCCCGTTGCTTGCAGCGGGGTATTTGATTGCGGCAAAGCTGCTGATTGCGCCGGGTTTTAAAGCGAAGGAGCAGGAGAAGGAGGAAAAGCATGAATAGAAAAGTACTGGCGGCCATTTTCTCTGCAGCGGTCCTGGTCGTTATTGTGATGACGGTTATCCTGTATCATTTAAGCGGTTTTTCTTCCTTTGTGAGCATGGGCTGCACGGCGGAAGGGTATGAGCAGAAAGACGGGACAGGATATCTTACCATCGGGCTGGAGGGCAGCCCGGCCAGGGACAGCGCAGTAATCAGGGTATCGCAGGAAGCGCTGCAGAAAGAACTGTCAGAAGGGGAACTGTCAGATATCATCGGTGTAAATATGGTTCTGGAAATCCCCGCCCATGTGGCAAGGAAAAACAATATTGACAGGAATGCCGATGTATTCGGCCTGCTGTATGCGTCGGATGCTTATGATAAGTATCTGACCATAACTGCCGTATTCAGACGCTGAAATCCCGGAGAGACTGCCGTTTCTCCGGGATTTCCTGTTTTTTATTTCCTGTTTTTTGCTTCTATTCTATTCGTATTCGGCAATATCATAAATCAGTCTTTCGGAGTCCTCCCAGGACAGGCAGGGATCGGTGATGGATTTGCCATATACCCCGCCGCCGACCTTCTGGCAGCCCTCCTCGATGTAGCTTTCCACCATAACGCCTTTTACAAGAGAATGGATGTCTCTGTTCAGCTTGCGGCTGTGCATGACCTCCTTGACGATACGTATCTGCTGTTCATGCTTTTTGTCGGAATTGCTGTGGTTGGCATCAATGATGCAGGCGGGATTCTTCAGATCCCGTTCATTATAGAGGGTGAGAAGCGTATTCAGATCCTCATAATGGTAGTTGGGAATATTACGGCCGTGTTTGTTGGTGGCGCCACGCAGTACGGTATGCGCAAGCTCATTGCCTGTGGTGTTGACCTCCCAGCCCCGGTAGATGAAGGAATGGGGATGCTGCGCCGCATATACGGAATTGAGCATCACGGAGAAATCGCCGCTGGTAGGGTTTTTCATACCTGCGGGGACGTCAAAGCCGCTGACGGTAAGGCGGTGCTGCTGATCCTCCACGGAGCGCGCGCCGATAGCCACATAAGAGAGAATATCGGAAAGATAACGCCAGTTTTCAGGATAAAGCATTTCATCTGCAGCGGTAAGGCCGGATTCATCGATGGCGCGAATGTGCATTTTCCGCATGGCGATGAGTCCCTGCAGGAAGTCGGGCTTTTTCTCCGGATCAGGCTGGTGCACGATTCCCTTATAGCCTTCGCCGGTGGTGCGGGGTTTGTTGGTGTAAATCCGGGGAATCAGGATTAGCTTGTCCTTTACCTTTTCATTTACCTTTGCAAGTCTTGCTATGTAATCACAGACAGCGTCTTCATTGTCTGCGGAGCAGGGGCCGATAATCACAAGAAATTTATTGCTTTTTCCGGTAATGACATCCCTTATTTCCTGATCCCGTTCTTCCTTCAGCCTGACCAGCCTTTCCGGCATGGGATATTCTTTCCTGATTTCATCAGGGGTGGGTAATTTCCTTATAAATTCAAAACTCATGATACATAATCTCCTCTGTAAAAATAAAACCGTCCGCCGGCAGTTATTGCTCCGCCGTCAGAACGATATCACTGCCGGAAATGAAAACGCGTCGTCCGGATAAACGAAAACCATCCGGCCTTCGGGCAGCCTCCTTCACGGACAGGCAGTCTCCGCCGCAGGCGGTATCGGATGCAACTGTCCGCGTACATTATAATATAGAAAAACGTAATGTGCAAGTTTTCCGGGGAAGCTTTCAGGCAGGTCTGCGCAGATGTGTTACTGTTCACCCCCCGTTTGGGCTCCTGCCATCGCCGCCCTGTGGCCGCGCCTCTGTGTCCGCCAGCCGGCATCGGTCTGTTCAGCCCGGCAGCAGATATTTGCGCAGAGGGATCAGGCAGCAGAGCGTGGTGTAAAGCTGGCTTAGCAGCATACCGGCCAGATATCCCCTGATTCCATAGACAGGTATGGCCTGGAAAACAAAAAGCAGACGCAGCAGAATGCTGGTCAGGCTGAGGAAAAAGGAATAGCCGGTTTTGCCAAGGCCGTGGAGAATGCTGGTCAGGGTGGTGTTCAGGTACAGAAAAGGGCACATAAAGCTGAGGATCATAATAAAATGGCCGGCCATTTCACTGTTGTACAGCATCCTTCCCACCGTGGGGCCGAACGTCAGAAAACACACAAGGCAGATACAGCCCAGCAGAAGGCAGTATCCCAGGCATTTGCGGACGGCTTTGCGGATGACCTTCTGGTTATTTGTGGCATCGGCCTCGGATATGGCGGGCATGAGCAGTACGGAAACAGAGTTGGTCAGTGTGCCCGGGAAAAAAATAAGCGGCAGGGCCATTCCCGTCAATACGCCGTAAACACTCAGGGAATCACTGACTGAATGGCCGTAAACCTGCAGCTTTGCCGGAATACAGGCGGCTTCAATGGCCTGGAGGACATTCAGGCACAGCCGGTTGGCGCTTAATGGCGCAGCAAAACCAAGAATCTGACGGCTCAGCCTGCCGTAAGCCTGAACGAGCCGGGCCGGGCCGGAGCCTGTGGTTTTCCGGTGCAGCGTGCCGGAGGGCGGCCTTCCGCCGGGGTATGCTTTTTTTACAAAATGAAGGTATGCTGCGGGAAGGGCAAGAAGCATGGAGGAAAGCTCTCCAATGGCGAGACCGGCTGCGGCAACCGCGATGGTAGGCTCCTTTCCCTCCTTTATGCACATGGAAGCGATAAGGAAGACGCTTCCCACCCGGAAGAGCTGTTCGGTAAGCTGGGTTGCCGCAGGGACGCCGGTTTTCCTGACACCGTAAAAATAGCCGTTGATGCAGGAATGGACGGAGGCAAACGGGAAAGACAGCGCTGCAATACGCAGAAGCGGCGCGCATCTGGGTTCAAACAGCAGATAAGAAGCAATAAAATCTGAAAAATTATAAACGCCAATGAGGCAGCAGGTGGATAAAGTGAGCGAGAATGTAAATCCTACTAGCAAAATGCGCAAAGATGCTTTATAATCATGGGTAGCTGTTTCACCTGCCACGAACTTGGAAATGGCGTTCTGCAGCCCGGCCGCGGACAGGGAAAAAACGAGAGCCATGACCGGCCCGATCAGCTGATAAATCCCCATATTTTCTTCGCCGAACAGCCGGGAAAGAAAGATGCGGTAAAAGAAACCGATGAGACGGCTGGCAAGGCCTGTGACTGTAAGAATGATCGTTCCGGTGATCAGGGTGTTTTTCTTAATGCGCATACTGCTCCAATCTTTGCGCGGACAGTGACTGTAAACAGTGACCGCAATGGCTCTTTTGGTAAATATATGCAGAGGAGCCTGTTGACAGAACGCAGAGGCGGTGTTATATTAACCATAGAAAACGAAGCGGTTTAGTAGGAATTGATATTCCCCCAAAACCGTCTCCATATAGAAAAAGCATGCATTTCATGCAGACAGGAGAGTAGAATAATGAATAAACTGATTTATCTGGATAATGCGGCAACCACGAAAACCGCGCCTGAGGTGGTACAGGCCATGCTTCCCTGGTTCACGGAGAACTACGGGAACCCCAGCAGCATTTATTCCCTGGGCACGGAGAGCAAGAAGGCCGTGAGCGAGGCGAAGGATATCATAGCCGGTTCCCTGGGCGCTGCCAGCAATGAGATTTATTTCACAGCCGGAGGCTCTGAAGCGGACAACTGGGCGCTGAAAGCTGCTGCGGAGGCCTATGCATCCAAAGGAAAGCATATCATCACCTCCAAAATAGAGCATCACGCCATTCTCCATACCTGTGAATATCTGGAGAAGAAGGGCTGTGAAATTACTTATGTAAATGTGGACGAAAATGGTATAGTAAAGCTGGACGAGCTGGAAAAAGCCATCCGGCCGGACACTATCCTGATTTCCATCATGTTTGCCAATAATGAAATCGGCACAGTCCAGCCCATTAAGGAAATCGGTGAAATCGCGTCCAGACACAATGTCCTGTTCCATACGGACGCAGTACAGGCTTATGGCCAGCTGCCGATCAATGTGGATGAATGCCATATCGATATGCTCAGCGCCAGCGGGCACAAGCTGAACGGACCGAAGGGAATCGGCTTCCTTTATATCAGGAAAGGAATCAAGATCCGTTCCTTTATCCACGGCGGGCAGCAGGAGCGTGGCAGAAGGGCCGGCACGGAGAACGTTCCGGGCATTGTAGGCATGGGTGCCGCTGCCAAACGGGCATTTTCCATTCTGGAAGAGAAAAGGGCAAAGGAAACCGAACTGAGAGACTATCTGATAGAGCAGATTGAAAAGGAAATCCCTTACTGCCGCCTGAACGGAGATCGTAACAGAAGGCTTCCAAACAACGTGAATTTCAGCTTCCGTTTTGTGGAAGGGGAATCCCTTCTTATCATGCTTGATATGAAAGGCATCTGCGCTTCCAGCGGTTCTGCCTGTACCTCGGGCTCCCTGGATCCCTCCCATGTCCTTCTTGCCATCGGCCTTCCTCATGAAATCGCGCATGGTTCCCTGCGTCTGACATTGAATGAAGAAAATACGAAGGAAGAAATGGACACAACGGTGGCCGCAATTAAGGAAATCGTAACCAAACTCAGAAATATGTCTCCTCTGTACGAGGATTTTGTAAAAAAACAGAAATAAGGAAATCAATCAGGAAACGGAAAGGATAACGATATGTACAGCGAAAAAGTAATGGATCATTTTGAACATCCCCGTAATGTGGGGGAAATAGAGAACGCAAGCGGCGTTGGCACCGTAGGAAACGCCAAATGCGGCGACATCATGAGAATTTATCTGGATATTGACGAGGAAGGCATTATCCGCGACGTTAAATTCAAAACCTTTGGTTGCGGCGCGGCTGTTGCCACCAGCAGCATGGCAACCGAGCTGGTAAAGGGCAAGAGCATCCAGGAAGCCATGGAAGTGACCAATAAGGCGGTTATGGAGGCGCTGGACGGCCTTCCGCCCGTAAAGGTACACTGCTCCCTGCTCGCAGAGGAGGCCATCCATGCGGCGCTCTGGGATTATGCCCAGAAGCACGGCATTACCATTGAAGGACTGGAAAAACCCAAGTCCGATATTCACGAAGGAGAAGAAGAAGCAGAGGAAGAATACTAAAATATGAGCAAAAAAGTAGTTGTGGGCATGTCCGGAGGCGTGGATTCCTCCGTGGCTGCCCTTTTGCTGAAAGAACAGGGTTATGAGGTCATCGGCGTCACCATGCAGATCTGGCAGGATGAGGCGGAGGAAACCAGGGAAGAAAACGGAGGCTGCTGTGGCCTGAGCGCTGTGGACGATGCCAGGAGGGTTGCCGAAAAGCTGGATATTCCTTACTATGTTATGAATTTCAAGAAGGAATTCAGAAAATATGTGATGGATTATTTTACGGCGGAATACCTGAAGGGCAGAACCCCCAACCCATGCATTGCCTGCAACAGGTATGTGAAATGGGAATCCCTGCTCACCAAAAGCCTGGGATTGGGAGCCGATTATATCGCAACCGGCCACTATGCCCGCATTGAACAGCTTCCCAACAAAAGATACGCCATACGCAATTCCGTTACGGCGGCAAAGGATCAGACTTACGCCCTTTACAACCTGACCCAGAAGCAGCTTGCCCATACCCTGATGCCTGTAGGCGCCTACCCTAAGGATGAGATCCGCAGGATAGCCCGGGAAGCGGGGCTGCCGGTAGCGCACAAAAAAGACAGCCAGGAAATCTGTTTTATACCGGATCACGATTATGCCGCTTTTATCGAAAGGGAATGCACAGACTCTGTCCCCGGCCCCGGCAATTTCGTATCCGTTACCGGAGAAATCCTTGGGAAACATAAAGGCATCACCCACTATACCGTAGGCCAGAGAAAGGGCCTGAACCTTTCCATGGGACATCCGGTCTTTGTCACGCGGATCAACCCGGAAACCAATGAAGTTATCATCGGAGAAAATGAAGATGTCTTTTCACGCACACTCACCTGCAGCGGCCTGAATTTCATGTCCGTCCCGGATCTGGAGCAGCCCATGCGTGTGAAAGCCAAAATACGCTATGGCCACAGCGGCACCTTCTGCCTCATAGAAAAGACAGGAGAGGACCGAATCAAATGCACCTTTGAAGAGCCGGTCCGCGCCGTAACCCCGGGCCAGGCCGTTGTTTTCTATGACGGCGAATATGTACTGGGCGGCGGAACCATAGAGTAAAAAGAAAGACGGCTTGATGCTGCAGACCCGGACGTCGGGAAGGACAGCGCCTGCGCTGATGCGTTTATCCTGGCGCTGTCCGTTCAGGCCGCAGTCTGCGGAAAAAATAGAGAGACAAAACGGCATAGTCGCGCAGACTATGCCGTTTTGCCGTTGATAGCTCTGTCAGGTTTTGTGCTGCGAATACACTATATCCATGGATCCGGAATTGTAGTAGAATGATAAAAAGGCCGAAGAAGCGTTCATTTTAACTTAGTACACGCTGTGGCATAGAAAGGGAAGGAGAACCTTTGTGGATAACAAATTTATGTTAACTAATGAACAAAGAAGGTATCTGGGGCTGGAACCTGTGGAAGCGCATTGGGAAGTGATGGATATCAAAGGCACCCTATATTATTTTGACGGGAATATTATTAAAAAGGAAATTATAACTTCAGACTGCCGGGAGGAAAATTTCAGATACAGGGAAAGTGAACTCTATGTAGAGACTGCAGAAAACAAAAAGCTGGTCCTGCCCAAAACTGCAAAAGGAAAGCCTAAGAAATTGAATTTTACCGCCACACAGTCCTTCAGGCCTGTTAACGTATATTTTGCATGCGAAGGAAGCTATATAACGATAGCAAATTATACGACACAAAAGACCTTCTATTTTGAAGATATCAAAAACGATGTCACTGCCCCGGTTTTGGAAAACTGGCTGAAAAATTGGATAGATGAAACTGCACAAGATGACCTTGAGGATTTGGAATGCTTTAAATACGAGAAAAGAGTACATCAGAAATATAAAGAGGGCGATATTTTCACCTTCAAAATCGGAAGAAGACAGTATGGCTTCGGGAAAATCTTAATCGATGTCGCAAAACGCAGGAAAACAGAAGAATTTAAGCAAAATAAGAATTACGGCCTGGCTAATCTGATGGGCCCGGCGCTTATTGTAAAGGTGTACCATAAAATCAGCGATAATATCAATGCAGATATCGATGAATTGGAACGGGGACTTTCCCTGCCGCCCCAGTCCGTCATGGACAACCGAATTTATTATGGCGAGTATAAAATCATCGGAAACAGAAAGGTAACGAACCGTGATCTGGATGATGCGCCAATCTCAACCAGCAAAAGCATAAACTACCAGGACAGAGACATCGCATACCTTCAATACGGCCTGATATACAGGGAACTGTCCCTTTTTGAATATGAAGCGTACGATGATGAGGATTGGTGCCACAAAGACTACAGGAATGAAGGCATTGGTTTTTCCCTTGATTTGGATGCACTGCAGGAATGCATCAATGCACATTCCAACGAACCCTATTACCGTAGCAATGCCCGGAGAAAGCTGAACCATCCGGCGAATAAAAGGGATAAAAATGCAGCTTTTAAAGCCTTCGGACTGGACGGAAGCCTGGATTATGAAGGGAATTTGAAGAAATGTTTTAAGCGAATGTAGCAAACTTCCCTGTCCCGGCAGCAGACGCCCTGCCCGATAGGGCGGTTTTGGCCGGAAATGGGATGCTACAGGCACTTCTTTCCCTTTACCGCATAAACATAAGAAAAAGGCCATAAAGGAAAACAGAAAATTGGATATGGATTTTAATTCGTACAGAATGAGACAGAGACCTGTCTACATGGTATTTGAAGGCGTTGTCACCCACCTGGAAATTGCACCGGGAATGATGGGACGATATGACGGATGCACCCAGATGGTGACCGTAGAAAATGAAGCGGGAAATACCGTAAATTTTTTAATGAACGCCTCAACCTTCGTGGTAGACTATACCACCCTTTATGAAAGCATGCCCGTTACCGTTTTCTACAGCGGCGACACAGCAGTCCCTGCGATTTACCCGCCCCAATATGAAGCGGCGGTCATCGCGCCCCGCCAGGAAGGCCAGAATGTATTTGTGGGATACTTCAACAACCTCCTCATGAGCAGCGACCAGAGCCTCAAGCTCAACCTGGCTCCCACCACCCAGGTAGTTACCTCAAATAACCAGACCTTCATGGGAAACCCGGGAAACCATACCCTGGCCGTACAATACAGCCAGACCACCAGAAGCATACCCGCACAGACAACACCGGAACGGGTCATCGTCCTCTGCGGCATGTAAACGCCTCTTCCGGGAAATTACCACTGTCTGTCCGGCTCCAAAGGAAGCCTCCCCGAAAAAAGTTCCCCGGAGAAAACTCCCCGGAAAAGACCACCTGAGGAGCCCTCCTGCAAAACCGTATAAGGAGCCGGAAAAAGACAGCCTACAGCTTTATAAAAGAAGCAGTACGCTTATCAAACACCGTATAATAAGAAAAACCACAGTCCCTGAGAAACTCCTCAGCCCTCTTAAACTCCCTGCAAATATCCTCAGGCCTGTGAGCATCCGACCCGACCGTCACAATTTCCCCGCCCAACTCACGATAACGCTTCAGCACCTCCCGGCAAGGATGAAGCTCCTTCAGCCCATAACCGATCCCCCCGGTATTGACTTCCACGCCAATCCCATTCTCCAACAGCAGCTCCAGCATCCTCTCAAACAAATCCCGATACTTTTCATATGTATAAAACTTATCCTGATCCGGACCATACCGCACCACATAATCCAGATGCCCATAAATATCAAAATCATGAAACACCTCAAGATTGTCAATTATGGATTCGAAGTACTCCCTGTAAGCCGCCTCTTCACTTCTCCCCGCAAAGAACTCCGCATCATACGGATCCTTCCCATTACACAAATGCGAAGACCCAATAATAAAATCAAAAGGAAAAGAATTCACATATCCCTCCTGCACCTCGGCCAGATAAGCCTGCAGCCCCAGCTCCACCCCAAAGCAAAGCTTAATCCTGTCCCCATAAACCGCCCTGCACCGCAGCAGCTCATACAGATAAGCATCCGTATTCACCTCAAAAAATCCCTTCGGAATCCCCTCCGAAACCGGAAAATCAAAATCCATATGCTCCGTAAAACACATTTGCCCAAGCCCCAACGCAATCCCTCTCTCAACCATCTCCCCCATAGGAGCCTTAGAATCCCCCGAAAAAGAAGAATGCAAATGAAAATCCGCCCGAATAGCCATACAAAAACCGCCTTTCTTATCATCATTAAACAATCCACTATTATATATAAAAAGTGAAATCCTTCTAAAAAGTATATCCTATCCCCCAAAAAAACGCAAAGAAAATTACCCTCCTCAAACTATTTCCAAACCACCTCTTTCCTTTTATTTTTATGATAGCCCCAGCCCTCCAATTATAAACTTTTTGTAAAATAATGGGCGATTTCCAATAATTTTTTAATTACGTCTTGATATTTTTATGCAGATTAGGTAAAATGATTGTGCTGATAAAATTTTGTCAAGCTTTTGGGACAGGCCCGGATGCCAATCCGCAATGTCCAAGGTGAGGACTTACGCTGGACGTGGGTCCATTTGCTGTGCTTGATAAAAGAATATAAAAAAACATTTTTAGGAGGAATTAAAAATGGCAGTAAAAGTAGCAATTAATGGTTTTGGCCGTATTGGACGTCTTGCTTTCAGACAGATGTTCGGAGCAGAAGGATTTGAAATCGTAGCAATCAATGATTTAACATCTCCCGAAATGCTGGCTCACTTACTGAAATATGATTCAACACAGGGCAGATACGCTCTGGCAGACAAGGTATCTTTCAGCGAAGATTCCATCACTGTTGATGGAAAAGAAATCAAGATTTATGCAAAAGCTAACGCTGCAGAGCTTCCTTGGGGAGAAATCGGAGTAGACGTAGTTCTGGAATGTACCGGATTCTACACCTCCAAAGCAAAAGCACAGGCTCATATCGATGCCGGCGCTAAGCACGTTATCATTTCCGCACCTGCCGGAAGCGATCTTCCTACCATCGTTTACAATGTAAACCATGAAACTCTGAGCAAAGATGATCACATCATCTCCGCTGCTTCCTGTACAACAAACTGCCTGGCTCCCATGGCTAAAGCTCTTAACGACGCTTTCCCGATCCAGAGCGGTATTATGTGCACAATCCACGCTTACACAGGCGATCAGATGACTCTGGATGGTCCTCAGAGAAAGGGCGACAAGAGAAGAAGCCGTGCAGCAGCAGTGAATATCGTTCCCAACAGCACAGGTGCTGCTAAGGCTATCGGCCTGGTAATCCCTGAACTGAACGGCAAGCTGATCGGTTCCGCTCAGCGTGTTCCTACCCCTACAGGATCTACCACAATCCTGACAGCAGTAGTTAAAGGACAGCCTACAAAAGAAGCTATCAACGAAGCTATGAAGGCTGCTGCAAACGAATCCTTCGGCTACAACACAGACGAAATCGTATCCAGCGATATCATCGGTATGAGATATGGTTCCCTGTTTGATGCTACTCAGACCATGGTTCTTCCTATTGACGAGAATACATCTGAAGTACAGGTTGTTTCCTGGTACGACAATGAGAATTCTTACACAAGCCAGATGGTTCGTACAATCAAACACTTTGGCAAGCTGCTGGAAGCATAATTTAATCCAGCTGGTGTAAAGGCATAGGCTCATAAAGGGTCCGGTCTGATGAGGGCCGGATCCTTCTTTCATTTTTAAGGAGGTTTTTACCATGTCATTGAATAAGAAATCCGTTGATGATATCAACGTAAAAGGAAAACGCGTCCTTTGCAGATGCGACTTCAACGTACCGCTGAAGGAAGGCAAAATCACAGATGAAAACCGTCTGGTTGCAGCGCTTCCTACTATCAAAAAGCTGATCGCAGACGGAGGAAAGGTTATCCTTTGCTCCCATCTTGGAAAGCCTAAGGGAGAACCCAAGCCGGAGCTGTCTCTGGCACCTGTTGCAGCACGTCTTTCCGAGCTGCTTGGCCAGGAAGTAAAATTTGCAGCAGATCCTGAAGTGGTTGGACCTAATGCAAAAGCAGCAGTAGAAGCTATGAAGGACGGAGACGTTATCCTTCTTGAGAATACCCGTTACAGAGCAGAAGAAACTAAGAACGGCGAAGCTTTCTCCAAAGAGCTGGCTTCCCTGTGCGACGTTTTTGTAAACGACGCTTTCGGTACCGCTCACAGAGCACACTGCTCCAACGTTGGTGTGGCACAGCTGGTTGATACCGCAGTTGTTGGTTATCTGATGCAGAAGGAAATCGACTTCCTTGGAAATGCCGTAGAGAATCCCGTAAGACCTTTCGTTGCTATTCTTGGCGGCGCAAAGGTTGCAGATAAGCTGAATGTTATCTCCAATCTGCTTGAAAAATGCGATACCCTGATCATCGGCGGCGGTATGGCATTTACCTTCCTGAAAGCAAAAGGATATGAAATCGGCGCATCCTTAGTGGATGATGAAAAAGTTGAATACTGCAAGGAAATGATGGAAAAGGCTGAGAAGCTTGGCAAGAAGCTGCTTCTTCCCGAAGATGCTGTTGTTGCAAAGTCCTTCCCCAGCCCGATCGATGCAGAAATCGAAGTTGAGGTTTATGCTGCAGATGCAATCCCTGCCGACATGATGGGACTGGATATCGGACCCAAGACGGCAGAGGCTTATGCAGACGCTGTTAAATCCGCCAAGACCGTTGTTTGGAACGGACCTATGGGCGTATTTGAGAACCCTGTTCTTGCAAAAGGAACCATTGCAGTTGCAAAGGCTCTGGCTGAAACTGATGCAACCACCATCATCGGCGGCGGCGATTCCGCAGCGGCTGTTAACCAGCTTGGCTTTGGTGACAAGATGAGCCACATCTCCACCGGCGGCGGCGCTTCCCTGGAATTCCTGGAAGGCAAAGAGCTTCCCGGAGTTGCAGCAGCAAATGACAAATAATATTATTTAACGCGGGGAGACAGCCTGCGAGCTGCCTCCCGCAAACGATAAAATTCACTTTTATATTAAGGAGACCATAATCATGGCAAGAAAGAAAATCATCGCCGGAAACTGGAAGATGAACATGACTCCCAGCCAGGCTGTTGAATTAATCAATACCTTAAAGCCTCTTGTAGCAACAGAAGATGCTGACGTAGTATTCTGTGTGCCTGCAATTGATATCATCCCCGCTATTGAAGCTGCTAAGGGAAGCAACATCGAAATCGGTGCTGAAAATATGTATTATGAGGAGAAAGGTGCTTACACCGGAGAAATCGCTCCTGATATGCTTACTGATGTTGGCGTTAAATACGTTATCATTGGACATTCTGAAAGAAGAGAGTATTTTGCAGAAACGAATGAGACCGTTAATAAGAAGGTTCTCAAAGCTTTTGAGCATGGCATTACTCCTATTATCTGCTGCGGCGAGTCCCTTACTCAGAGAGAGCAGGGAATTACTATCGACTGGATTCGTCAGCAGATTAAGATTGCATTCCTGGGCGTAACAGCGGAGCAGGCTAAGACAGCCGTTATCGCTTACGAGCCTATCTGGGCAATCGGAACCGGCAAGACTGCAACCACAGAGCAGGCGCAGGAGGTTTGTGCTGCAATCCGTGTATGCATCGGTGAAATCTATGACGAAGCAACTGCAGAAGCTATCCGCATCCAGTACGGCGGATCTGTAAATGCAGCTACCGCTCCGGAACTGTTCGTTCAGCCTGATATTGACGGCGGCCTGGTAGGCGGCGCAGCTCTGAAGCCTGACTTCGGAAAGATCGTTAACTGGAAATAGTTTCAGTTATGGGAAAGTAAAGTATTAACCGGAAAGAACTCCATGGAATTCATTCCGGTATAAAAATCCGCATCTGCCTTTGAAAAAAGGGGATGCGGATTTTTTATACTGCGGGTAATGCTCCAAACGGAGGCGTGTATGTGCTTGTATGACTAAGTTCGTGACGACAGGATTCGACAAAACTTTGTGTCTATCGTAAATAGTTTTGCTGAGATTTGTTTTATTTTAACCTTTTATTACCAACAATATGACATATAGTGATATAATATTTTTAAATTTAAATGCGACAAATTGGAGTTATATTATTGGGAGGAATTTTCAATGGGTACTATTTTAGAACAAATTTTAAGTAGTTTAAATACTAAGATTGGGTTTGCAGGGTCTATTATAACTCTTTATGATCATTTTAAAAATCAAGATGACACCCATATTAAGGAAACGTTTGCCGCTATACGCAATAAATCAAAAGAGGCATATGATTCATATTGTGAATACCGTCAATATAGGAAAGATGAGATAGGCACGCCATTGGAAAAACATATCCTTGGGTATTGGGAGTCGTGTCTAAAACGTGATACTGTTCCAAGCGTTACCGATATGGTGTCTTTAAAAATTGCAAGTAAAGCAGAGGCAGAAATCATGTTAGCATATCTGTTGGAGGCTTGGATGGAAAATCCGGATTTTGTGGAATGGCTGCATGACATTCTGACACAGAATAAGTTGGATAAATTATCAGAGACACTAATTTCTTTGCAGAAAAATCTAGAGGGAGTTTCGGGTTTAGCAAATCAATTAAAGCAACAAAACATCAGTGATATAGCGTTTGTTATTTCTCCAAAGCGCATCGTAGATGCAAAAAATTCATGCACCGATTTAGATGTCAAACGTTACTATATGGTGGATAATAGATTTGTTACAATGTTTAAAGTAGTTAGTGCGGAGCATAATATTCCTCATATGGAGATTATCAAAAAAGTTGAAAATTTAGTTGAAGGCGGCCATCCTGTTATTATTGCTGGAAATGGCGGATTAGGAAAGACAAGTCTGATGATGCATGCAGCTGTGCAATGGACTTCCTCCGGAGGAGTAGCGGTCTGGTTATCTTTATCAAACAAGGACATAATTACAGAACAGAAAGCAGCAGCTTTTTTCAATCATCTTATAGCGTCGATACCTGTTGGGCAACGGATTTTATTATGTATTGAAAATCCTTATGAAGGTAAAGCTTCTTTTTCAAATTTACAAAAAACGTGGCCGAATAATGATAAGATACAGCTTATTATGGCCGAGAGAGCAAATAGGCTCACATTGCTTGCTGATCCTGATCAGGACTTTTTATTGTATTGGTTTGATGATGCACAAATGATTATTTTACAAGGTTTGGGACAATCTGAGCCAACACTTGCTTTGAAAGACTACATATCTTATCCATTTCCAGAAACACAGGAAAGAAGAAAAAAGATACTGGAAAAATGTACCCTGTTTCTTGTAGGGGAGGGAATTGTAGAAGAAAAGGACAGGCTAAGCAGTGTACAAACAGTATTGAGTAGATACAGCAAACCTACTGTTAGCTTGGTTGAGCTAATTTACCGAACTCTCTTTGAATTAAAGAAAAGAGCGTCAAAACCTGGAGATATTAAATTGGATTGGGAAGAATGGGAAAGTTTCATAGAGAGTGAATTTGGAAAAGGTGAAATATACACACAGAAAGAGTTATATGGGGTCATTGCTGCGTTAAAAATATTTAATACACCAATTACAATTACGCTTTTTTGTAAATATTTTGAATTAAAAGAGAGGAAGTTAAGAGGGCTCTTAAATGAAAGGTTGATGGCACGCCATATTGAGCCTGTCATTTTTCATAACGATACTTTACAACCCAAACATGATGTTATTGCAGAACTGTTTTTTTTGTTTCATAAGGAAACAGTTTCAATTAATTTTTTAATGCTGAATTTGTTACAATGTATGGATGAAAATGAGATTGAATTGCTCTTGATAAATATGGTAAATAAACGAGAATTCCAAAAAGGGAAAAAATATAATGTTGGTCAGATTAAATACAGAGATTATATGGATGAAATATACAATCGTATTACAAAGAATAATTTAAATCTTTCGAATACAGGAATGGCAAAATTGTGTTTAGGATATTTATGGTCCAGATTTCAGCAAAATACATTCAGAAATAATGTTTCGTTAAATAGCATTTTAAATAAAATTGCTCCAGAAATAGATGGTAGCCTGGATTTGGCAAAACTTTATACAGAATGGGGTATTTGGGCTCGGGATTTAGGCGATAATACACTTGCCGAAGAAAAATTTAGAACTGTTGTAGACAATTATCCAAAACAGTTACCAGCCCGAACGGAATTGGGAAAACTGCTCTCGAAA
>NZ_KE992708.1:0-3395 GCF_000466465.2 Clostridium sp. KLE 1755 | reverse complement strand
AATCAGAGAAATTTTCTCCTACTCGATTATTACACCGTAGAATGATATTGTGCCTAATTCGCTCTCAGGTAATTTATGGGACAGGGCAGGAATCTGCCGTTTCACATGGACAAAAGGATGTTGTCTATTATATAATGTTTTAAGTTACTGAAAACCCGATTTTATTTTTGCATAAAGGAAAGAACAAATGATGAAACGGAAAAGAATAATATTGGCCGCTGCTTCGGTAATGGCTGCGGCATTGACTTTAACAGCCTGCGGGAAAAAGCAGGAAACCATGGTGGAAGAGACAGTAGCGTCAACTGAAGCGCAGATTGTTGAGACAGAGACACAAAGTGAAACAGAGACGGAAACGGAAACAGAGACAACCACCGTTCCGGTTATCGAAGAACGCAGCACGGTGGATGGAAAAATGCAGAGCTATCTGACCGGAGAATGGAAGGATGAAGAGGTTGTAACCAGAAGGCCGATTGCGGTTATGATACCGAATAATTCCCAGGCGATGCCTCAGTACGGGATCTCTCAGGCAAGTGTTATTTACGAAGCGCCTGTGGAAGGGAGAATTACCAGGCTGATGGCGATATTTGAAGATTTTGATGATTTGGATCATATCGGGCCGGTGCGCAGCAGCCGGGATTATTTTGTGTATACAGCGATGGGCTATGAGGCTGTTTACTGTAACTGGGGCCTTGCCAGACCTTATGTGGAGGAGCTGATTAACAGAGATACAGTGCAAAACATCAGCGCAGGAGTGGAAGGAATTTACAAGCCTGCTGACGAGGCCTATGGAAGAATCAAACGTCCCGGGTATAAACTGGAATTTACGGGATATCTGTTTATTGACGGTCTGAAGGATGCAGTGGAACGTTTGAAATATGACTGGGAATATGATGATGATTATGTGCCGCAGTTTACTTTTGCGGCAGAGGATTACCGTGCGGAGTATAAGGATGCGGAAGATGCCATAATTGTCCGTCCCGGAGGAACCGGTGCTAACTCAGGCGGCTACGGTGCATACAATCCTTATTTTGAGTATAATAAGGAGGACCAGCTCTATTACCGTTATCAGGACGGGAAGAAACAGATTGATGAGATGAATAATGAGCAGCTTGCTGTTTCCAACGTGGTTTTCCAGTATTGCCATGGTGAGGTGCGTGATGCTAAGGATTATCTGGCTTTTGGCGTTCACGGTGAGGGGGATGCCATTGTATTCACTGGCGGCAAGGCAATAAAGGGCACCTGGTCCCGTATGGAGGGCGATGGCGTTCCGCCTAAATTCTATGATGAAGATGGCAATGAAATCATTTTTAACCAGGGGAAAACATGGATCTGTAATATCTGGAAGGAATTCTCCGAGTTTGCGGAATATGAATAAGAATGCGGATTCGGAAAGATAAGGAATATATAAGAGGGAGCGGGTATTTTCCGCTTCCTTCTTTGCTTTACATGCGTTGACTTTATTCCAAGGGAGTGTTACGTTAATATAAGCAGTTTTGAAGCCTGCGGGAGAAATCTGCCAAAAAGATAACCCTGCGCGAGCTTGCAGGGGAAAGCAGGGGCTTTCATGTAAATTGATTTTTCAACAAAGGAGAAGAGGTATGAAGGATTATAAAATTCTTGAGATTAAAAAAAGCGTATTTGAGGATAACGACAGGGAAGCGGACGAACTGAGGAAGGCATTGAAGATGCAGAAGACCTTTCTGCTCAATCTGATGTCATCCCCCGGTTCAGGAAAAACGACAACACTGAAAAAAACCATTGACATGCTGAAGGATGAGATGAAAATAGGCGTTATGGAGGCGGATATTGATTCTGATGTGGATGCAGCCGCCATATCGGAAACGGGAGTAAAGGTTATTCAGCTGCATACCGGCGGAATGTGCCATCTGGATGCTGAGATGACAAAACAGGGGCTTGAGGGGCTGGAAACGGAAGGCATTGATCTGGCAATTCTTGAAAATGTGGGAAATCTGGTATGTCCGGCGGAATTCGATACGGGCGCATCCAGGAATGCCATGATTCTGAGTATACCGGAAGGGGATGATAAGCCTTTGAAATATCCACTGATGTTTTCCATCTGCGATGTCCTTCTGATAAATAAGATAGATGTACTGCCTTATTTTGATTTTGATATGGAGGCCTGTATGGAAAGGGCAAGGAAAATAAATCCGGATATAAAGATTATACCTGTTTCTGCAAGAAACGGCGAAGGTCTGGAGGAATGGGCAGAGTGGCTGCGGGAGCAGGTCCGGGCGTGGAAGGAGTAAGCTGTTTTGCATGAATTGGGTTTATTAATGGAAATTGTTAAAACAGTTGAAAAATTCGCTGTGGAAAATAAGGTTGGCAGGATCGAAAAGCTTGTTCTGCAGATTGGGGAAATATCATCCGTAATACCGGAATATATGAAAAAGGTGTATCCTGCCGCGGTAGAGGGCAGTATGCTGGAGGAGGCGGCGCTGGAAATTGAGATACTGCCGGCTAATGGAAGATGCCTGGATTGCGGCAGAGAATTTCATGCCACTGTTTGCGGGGGAGTCTGTCCGGACTGCGGAAGCAGGAATATGAAAATAATCAGCGGACGGGATTTTTTCATTAAGGAAATTGAGTGTATATGAAGAAAAATGTGGGGGTGATCCTGAAACGTATCGGAAGGGATATCAGACAGTATAAATGGACGGGGGCAGTTTTCCTGATTTATTATATTGTGGTAAAAGCGGTTTTCCATGCGTTTTGTCCTCTTCTTATCCTGACGGGGCTGCCCTGTCCGGGCTGCGGCACCACAAGGGCGCTTATTTATATTTTTCGGGGACAGTTCGGAAGGGCGTGGCAGCTGAATCCATGCGCTTTTTTGATGGTTCTGTTTGGGGTATATTTTGTTTATATGCGGTATGTGAAGGGGAAAGAGGTAAAGTATGCCATGGAAATTCTGGCTGCGGCTGCGGCGCTTATGCTCCTTGTTTATATATATCGCATGGTTACGGAATTTCCCGGATATCCGCCGATGACCTTCAGGCGGGATAATATTCTGAATCGGATTTTTCCCTTTTATAATGATTTCTTGCGGCATCTGTTTGGAATATGATAGAATAAAAGTAGCTCTGGAGAGAAAAACTGCGGATAAAATAAAAACAGGACGCCGTACGGCGCAGACAGGAGGTTTGCATGAGCGACAAGGATATAAATCAAATGCAGAATACAGCGGAGGGCCCGGAGGGCGGAACAGCTGATATCATAAATGAAGAGACGGCAGGAAACATAGAAGTACAGCCGGTAAATGACGGGATGCCGCTGTCCATGCAAGCTCAGTCGGCTCAGGAAGATATGCCGGCAGCAGTGGATGCAGCGGCTCAGGAAGATATGCCGGCGGCCGGGGATATGGCGGCTCAGGAAGGTAT
>NZ_KE992707.1:39997-47052 GCF_000466465.2 Clostridium sp. KLE 1755 | reverse complement strand
AGTTAGAAACACCCCTTTTTTGAGACTGGACCGGAAACTCCCCCAAAGCCGCCCCCGGAGAAGAAATACAGCGGCAGCCCCACGCAGGCGGACGGATTCCGCCCCCCCCCTACAACTGGCGCCTGTAGGCTGCGGGGCTGATCCCCGTGGCCTTTTTGTAGACCTTGGTAAAATAAAAATAGTCCGGATAGCCCACCCTTTCCGCAATGGCCTCGATGCTATCATTGGTCGTGCGCAGGTATTCCTGGGCCTTCTGAATCCTTACCTCCATCAGATGTTCCCCAAAGCCTTTTCCGGTTCTCTTCTTTATGAGACTGCTGATGTAGCTTTCACTCATTTTAAACTCACCGGCAAGGGTGGCAAGCGTCAGTCCCTCTCCAAAATGCTCCTGGATATATTTTACCATATTCTGCACCTGGATTTTTTCCGACTGGTAGCCCTCATCCTCATTTTCTCCGGAAAGTTTTACCCCCCCCCCTGAATTTTTCCCGTCCAGTATGCCCTTCACCTTGGACAGATATTCTACCAGCTCCTGCTCCTCCACCGGTTTTACCAGATATCCGGCGCAGCCGTACTGCAGGGCCTTCCTGGCATATTCGAAATCCGTATAGCCGCTCACCAAAAGCACCTCCGCCCCCAGCCCTCTGTCCCTGATAGTCTGCAATAGTGACAGCCCGTCCATTCCCGGCATACGGATATCCGAAATGATCAGATCCGGATTGGTTCTGATAATCCGTTCCAAAGCCTGCTCCCCATCCTCGGCTTCCCCGCTGACGGCAAAGCCGTAATCACTCCAGTCAATCAGATTCTGCAGCGTCATCAGCGCCCAGGGTTCATCATCCGCTAAAAAAACATGATACATCTCTATCTACCTCCCGCCGGCAAAACCATTGTAATTTCCGTGCCTTCCCCGGCCCTGCTTTCCACCGTAAATTCAGCCGCCGTCCCGTAAAAAAGCCGCAGCCGCCTGTATACATTCAGGAACCCGATTCCGTGGCCGTCATCAGGAATTGTCCCTTCCCTGTCGTAGCATTCCATGGCCTGGCGCAGCTGTACAAGCGTCTCCTCGGGAAAGCCCTGGCCGTTATCCTTTACCACTGCCACGATTTTCTGTTCCGTCCCGCTCACGGCAACGTGCACCACGCCCCCATCCACCTTCGTTTCCAGGCCGTGGAGCACCGCATTTTCCACCAAGGGCTGAAGCAGCATTTTGGGAATTTTAACCAAATAGACTTCCCGGGAGGCTTCCACCTCCACCCTGTGTTTTCCGTTAAAGCGGTACTGGATGATTCTGGCATAACGCTGCAGATTTTCCAACGCCTCCCGCACGGTTACTGTTTCCTCTCCCTGTACGCTGTACCGGAAAAAGCTGGACAGCGCCATTGTCAGCTCCGCAATTTCCTTTTCCCCGTGATATAACGCCATTCCCCGGATACAGTTAAAGGTATTGTACAGGAAATGGGGATTGATCTGGCTCCGGTATGCAATCATTTCCGTCTGTTTTTTTGCATACTCCATCTCCAGATATTTCCGGTTGGATTCGATAATTTCCCCATTCAGCTTTTCGATATCATCCAGCATCTGGTTCATCTTATGGGCCATTTCCCCAATTTCATTCTCCTCCAGCACCTCAATACGCTGATGGGTATCCTCCGTAAAGCCCGCCATAAATGCCGTCTGGCGTGAAATGGGATAAATGATCCGCTTATACAGCATAGCGCACAGGAAAACCATCATGGAAACCACCGCCAAAAAGGTCACATAAGTGATGTTTCTCATCTGCTCCGCCCCGGTAAGCAGCGCTTTCTTGGGGATCACATTCACAATCCGCCAGCCCGTCGTGCCTATGTAATCCGCGTAGACAAGCCTTTTTTTATCCTCCAGCGCCGTCTCAAAATCCCCGTAATAATCTTCCCACTGCCCGGCTTTGACAATGGCCCTTCCATTGCCGTCCACAATTGCAATGGCCGAATCCCGGTTTAACAGCGCCCGATCCATGATCTCCTGCAGATTTCCCACATTGAATAAAAGGTAAGCGCTTCCCAGCAGCGTATAGCCGTCCGTCTCCTCCTTATAGATGGGAAGCCCCACCTCAAAACATGCCTGTTTCGTAGCTTCATCCCACATTCTGCCTGAAAAATTCAGCATTTCATTCAGTTCCAGCTCCGGCTTGTCCAGGAAAACATTTCCCAGCGCAAAAATCAGGTTTCCATCCTCATCATAAAAAATGATGTTTTCCAGGTTCCGGTTGATTCTCCGGTTCATTCCAACCATCCCCTGGACGCTCTCCAGCATTTCCCAGCGTTCATAGCTGTCCGCGGCTTCCAGAAAGGCAAGCACGGAATCATTTTTTACCACATTCATGTACATGTTCTGAAGATCCTCTTCGACCTGCTCCAGCTGCTCCCTGGCCTGTTTGTAAATGACCCTTGAGGAATTCCTGGACTGTTCCATTGTTGTGGAATTGGCAATATACCCGATGATCAGAAAGGACAGCAGCAGCACCATCCCCATAATGATAAAAATAGCAATATAATCATGGAGCAGCCGTTTCCGCCTTCCCCTGATTTTATCCGTTATGTACTGAAACATTTTCTGAAAGCCCCTTTTGTAACTTTTTCCTTATTTTACCACATCCAGGCCTGTTTGCACATACACCGGGGCCGCCTAATTCCGCCTGAGGCTGTTCCGCAAGCGGCGTTACGTCCATGTCCCGGCATCCCCGCCTTGCACCCGCGCCCTCCCTGTGCTAAAATAAAACCGCCTGATACCGGTTGATAATGGCCGTTTTCCTGCCCGTTTACAGATAAATACGGCACGGATCCAGCCAGCCGGCCAGTTGAAATATTTTTCAGGAGGTAATCACATGGATGGAGAACAGCGCAGGGAAGCCCTGCTTCAAATGCTGGGAGATGCCCGGGAGCCTTTGTCAGGATCCGCACTGGCCCGCAGGCTGGGAGTGAGCCGACAGGTCATCGTCCAGGATATCGCGCTCCTGCGGGCGACCAACCGGGATATTCTTTCCACCGCCAGGGGATATCTGCTCTATAATCCTGCCGGCACCCGTTGCAACCGCTGTTTTATGGTGTCCCACTCCACACAGCAGATTGCGGATGAACTGAATACCATTGTGGATCTGGGCGGCAAGGTGCTTGACGTGATCATCACCCATCCCATTTACGGCACCATTACAGTGAACCTGATAATTTCCAGCCGCAGGGATGTGCAGGAATTCGTCCGAAAAATCGCAACCAAACAGACCAAGCCTTTAAAGGAGCTTACCGATGACATCCATTACCATACGGTGGAGGCGGAAAGCGAGGAGGTCCTGGATTCCATTGAAAAAGCCCTTGCTGAAAAAAAATACTTGCTTTCGGCACCCTGATGTGCTATTTTATACCTCAAGGTGACAAGACACATGTAAACACATATGTAAATGCAGTTGTCACGGCATAGGGAACAATTTATGCCGTGGCATTTTTTCTGCAGTATTCTCTGCAAAAAAGCAGTAACCGTTCAGATAACCGGACTGCTGCAAAACATATCCTGCCGCCTGACTTGCATAAATATGCCCGCCAGGGCATCAGAGGGGATGAAGAATATGGAAAAAGTAAAGAAACTCTGCAACCGGATTTTTATTGACGGCCTTTCCGGCATGGCACAGGGACTGTTTGCCACGCTTCTGGTAGGCACCATCCTGGAACAGGTGGGCAACCTCATCGGCGGCACCATCGGCGCTTATATCATCGTCGTTGCCACCGTAGCCAAAAAGCTCACCGGCGCGGGAATCGGCATTGGTGTCGCCAGTAAATTCAAGGAGCCGCCTCTTGTGACCGTATCCGCCGCTGCTGCAGGCATGATCGGCGCATATGCCAAGACCATCATCGGCGGCACCATTCTGTCGGAGGGCATTTTTACCCTGGCAGGCGTGGGAGAACCGCTGGGCGCTTTTGTCGCCGCTTACCTGGCCGTGGAAATCGGCGGGCTGGTGGCCGGGAAAACAAAGGTTGATATCCTTGTAACACCCATTACCACGATTACCGTAGGCGCTGTTGTCGGTCTTTCCATCGGCGTTCCCATCGCCGCATTTATGACCAAGGTGGGCGAACTGATCAACTGGGGCGCCGTACAGCAGCCCTTCTGGGCAGGCATCATCGTTTCCGTCCTGATGGGCATTGCCCTGACGCTTCCTATCAGCTCCGCCGCCATCGGCGTATCGCTGAACTTAAGCGGAATTGCCGCAGGGGCCGCGGCCGTGGGCTGTGCGGCCAATATGGTCGGCTTCGCCGTCGCATCCTTCCGTGAAAATAAAACCGGCGGGCTGGTGGCGCAGGGGCTGGGCACCTCCATGCTCCAGATGCCAAACATCATCCGCAAGCCCGTGATCTGGCTTCCCGCCATTCTGGCCAGCGCCATCCTGGGGCCGATTTCCACCTGCGTACTCGGCATGACCAACAATGCCACCGGAAGCGGTATGGGGACCTGCGGCCTTGTAGGACAGATCATGGCGTTTCAGACCATGACCGGTGAAGGGATGGGTGCCGCCCTGGTACTTCTCCAGATCCTGCTGATGCATGTGGCTGCCCCTGCCATTCTGGCGCTGCTGTTTTCTGAGCTGATGCGGAAAAAGGGATGGATTAAGATGGGGGATATGAAGCTGGATATCTGATTTCAGCAAAATGGCAGACCGGAAATCTGCCCCACTGCCGCGAAGGCCAAATCCCCAATGCTGGCATAGCCGCCCGGCTCTTTGCCCACGGCAATAAATCTGAAAAATTTAAAACAATCCCGGTCCGCCTGTTGCTGCGGGACCGGGATTGTGTCTTTTTATATGGGTTCATAACTGTCTGGACTGCGATGCATTTAAGCACTCCTGAATCATTTTCTTACGGTCAGCGCAAAGCGCTGGCCTGCGCAGCTAAATACGCTGACCTGGTGAACAGTTACGTTTTCTTTTACATTTTATCTGCACATCACTTTGCAGAGCTTTTTATAAAAGGAAATCCCATACTTAATGAAAGTATGGTAACCTTCCAGCTTCAGTTCGGCATCATATTGCTTCTCTTCTATTTGCGCAAGCGCTTCTTCCGCCTTTTCCTCCAGCTGTGCATAGGTATCCGCCACTTTAAGCTCCATGATAATGGCAATCCCATCATAAGGGGCAGACAGGAGCAAAAGATCGCTTCTTCCCAGTCCGCTTTCACGGTTGGATTTGATGGTATAGCCATCCATCATTTTAAGCAGGCCTCCCAGGAAGCCATGGTAGTAATCCTCACGGTAATCATAAAAACTGATTGTCTCCATCAGGTTTACGGACAGCTCCCTTTCCAGCAGCTGTGTGTCCTTTTTCAGCAGCGCACTGTAAATCCCGGACAGATCCTTTTGCCTGATTTTTTTATCGAACCAGTCCAGAATCGTATTCTGGTATATATATTTTACTTCCAGGTTGGGAATTGCCAGCGTCAGGTAGGAGGTTACATCCTCCAGACGTTCCTCCACTTTTTTCAGGTATCCTGTAAAAAAAAGAAAATTCCAGAGATTATCCGACGTCTGGTAAATGTCCTCATAGGTAATATCCTCATGTACCGGTTTTTCAATGGTGCCTCCCGCTATCAGCGTTTCCATCTCCTGCTTTACGCTGCTGTCAGCGCGTTCCACCAATTCACGGATGATACTGTTTGATGAGGTATTTGCCCAGTATGGCCTGGGCAACGCATCCCTGTCCAGCCTCAGCTTATCTGCATACATCAGTATGCTCCAGGGATTATAGACCTCCGTCTTCCCGAACTTATAACCGTCATACCAGGCTTTTACTTCCTCCTTGCGACCTGTAATATCATAATACTGAAGCATCCTGTCCACTTCCGCCTGAGTAAAGCCAAACTGCTCGGAATAGCCTACATCAAGCAGCGATACCATTTTCAGGTTATTTAATCCTGTAAAAATACTCTCTTTGGAAATTCTCAGGCAGCCCGTTACTACTGCGAATTCCAGGTTTGGGTTTGTCTTTAACGCTGACTCAAACAGGGAACGGATAAAAGCTGTCATTTGCTGGTAAAAACCATTGAAATATGCATTCTCCAGAGGGACGTCGTACTCATCCAACAGGATTATCACATTATTACGGAATGCCTTTTTCAGACATCTTGACAGGAATTCCAGTGCCTTAACCCAATATGCGGCAGGAGCCTGCCTGTTAAGCATCTCCTGATATTGCTTTTTATCCGCCGGGCTTAAATTGGGGCTTTCCAATATATAACTATGTCTGTCAAATTCAGTAATGATTTCATCTGTCAGACAATTATATGCCAAATCCCAATTCGGCTGCTTTGCTGACTTCAGTGATAAACTGATTACCGGATACTGCCCCATATGTTTTGTATACAACTCGCCGGCTTCCATAATCCGTAAGCCTTCAAACAGACTGCTGTTATCCAATTCAGCGCCATTTTCATTAAAGGCCTTCTCAAAGTAATATTTCAGCATACTGAGGCTTAAGGTTTTCCCAAATCTGCGAGGGCGCATAAACAGGCTGACTTCGCTTCTGTTATCCAGCAATTCCTTTATGAACATAGATTTATCTACAAAATAAAAATTATTTTCACGCAGTTTTTTAAAATCCTCAATTCCAATAGGCAGCGTTCTTTCCATAAGCTTTCCTTTCTACCAACGAACAATGCTTCTCCTTACACTCCACTTAAAAGTATACCCTGATTTCCGGCTCTGCGCAATTCTGAAAACAGAAGTATACACGGATTAAAAAAGCTGCTGACTAAAAATGCACGGTTTGTAAATTTCTCCGCCTACTAAACAGAAAATTGCAAACATTTAATTACTTTTTCAGGATTCACAATACGAAGTTGGTACAGTGAACCATTCGGTATATCATATTTCCATAATATTGTAGCGGTTGAGTACACCAGGTCATAAAAGATTTGAGGATTAATATCAGGAAAAGCTTGAACACAAAGGCAATCAAATACCCCGCAGCTCTGCAAGCAACGAGGTATCAAACTTGCAGAGCTGCGGGGTATTTGACCCTCGCGGCAGTCGCC
>NZ_KE992707.1:0-39897 GCF_000466465.2 Clostridium sp. KLE 1755 | reverse complement strand
ATGCAAGCATGGATACTTGGCTCGTTGCTCTCGGGAATAAAGACCTCTGGCCCTAATATGTCTTTTTTTGTCTTCCATTAGCACCCAACAGCCGCCATTGTCCAGCTCAGTCCTCCCAGAACTCATCCAGCTCTTTCAGCGCCTCCTTCAATTCCTCCCTGGCCGTTTCAATTTTCCCATTGTCCCTGGTATCCAGAGCGGCCTCGAATTTTCTCAGCTCCAGCTCAATGGCCATGCGCTTGTCGCCCAGGCTCTCTTCATAGAGGCGTTCGCATTTCAGCAGCAGCAGCTTGTTCTCCTCCTGATCGCGGGGATGGATTTTCAGGAAGGAAAGCTCCCGGAACCGTTCTTCGATTTCCTCATCAGTCATCTGCACCTCTTCACCCTTGATGATTTTCCGCGTCATCTCCTGGGTGGAAACCACGGTGGCTTCCACCTCCAGGATAGAATTGATATCATAGGTATAGGTGATGTCTATCGCTTCCTCTCCCGCCTTGTTTTTGGGCACCTCAAGCTCTACCCTTCCAAGGAGCAGGTTATTGGAGGCAAAGCGGCTCTCCCCCTGGAGGACAGGGATGCTAATCTTGGTCTGATCATCATAAATTGTATAAAAACGCTCCGTCCTGCTGGCGGGTATCACCGTGTTCCTTTCAATGATGGGGCAGAAATGCCCGCTCTCATACTGGCCGGAAATGCGTTCCTTCACAGCCACCTCCGTTCCCAGGGTAAAGGAGCAGACATCGGTAAGGATCACCTCGCGGATGGCATCGTTTCTGTCCTTCATGGCAGCCTGGATCGCCGCTCCCAGCGCCACAGCCTCATCGGGATTGATGTGGGTATCGGGCACCCGGCGGAAAAGCCTGCCGATAAACTGGCGCACGATGGGAAGCTTGGTTGCGCCTCCCACAAGCACCACCTCGTCTATCTGGGACAGACGGATGCCGGCGTCGGAAAGGCTCCGTTTCACGGGCTTGCGTATTTTTTCAAACAGCGGAGCGCAGGCTTCCTCGTACTCCGATATTTTAAACGTCTCCTCCCATTCCTCCCCATCCATCACACAGCGCATCACGCTGGAGCGTTCCTCCGAAAAGCCCAGCTTGCACAGCTCCGCCTGTTTTTTCAGGTAAAGCCGCGTTTTCAGGCTCAGCGTTTCTTCCTCCAGCCCCCGGCGTTTTAAAAACAGCTGGTAAAGGACCTCGGTAAAATCCTCCCCGCCCAGGAAATTATCCCCGGCCACGGCGCGGACCTCCAGGATGTTGTCGTACATTTCCAGGATGGAGACGTCAAAGGTGCCCCCGCCCAGATCAAATACCAGGAACTTGCTTGCTCCCTTTTTTTCATACAGCCCATAGGCGATCGCTGCGGCGGTAGGCTCGCTAATAATCCGCTCCACCTTCAGCCCGGCCAGCTCTCCCGCGCGCTTGGTCGCTTTTCTCCTGGAATCGTTAAAATAGGCGGGCACGCTGATTACCGCTTCCGTCACCTCCTCGCCCAGAAAGCTTTCCGCATCCTCCTTCAGGGAACGCAGGACAAAGGAAGAAAGCTCCTCTGCCAAAAATTCCTTTTTCCCTAACCGGTATTTTCTGCCGGTTCCCATGCTGCGCTTGAAAACCTCGGCGGCAGTGCCGGGATAGAGCGCCATTCTCTCCTTGGCGGTCTTTCCCACATAAATCTGATTTTCCTCATCCATGCTCACTACGGACGGCGTAAGATGGTGTCCCAGACGGTTCGGTATGATTTTCGGCCCCTCCTGCGTAAAATAAGCGGCCAGGCTGTTTGTCGTCCCCAGGTCAATTCCTATAATCATTCTTTTTTCCCTTTCCTGTTCTTTGTCTTACCCGCCCGTCCGGCGGCCTTCGTGCACTCCTCCAGACTCTTTTCAATACAGATGTTTCTTCCTCCGATCTCAAATGCCGTGCGGTAATAGCCGCAGGCCGCATCATAATCCTCCGCCGCCTCCGCAAGCATTCCCAGCGCCTGATAATACTCCCAGCATGCAGGCTCAGTACATTGCTGGCAGATTCTTCCCCTGTAAGATCCGGCCGCTTCCCCCTCCGGCTCCTGCGCCTTCATGCAGGGAGCCATTGCATGGAAGCATTGCGCCGCTTCCGTAAGCCTGCCGGAATAATAAAACAGCTTTCCCACCGCAAACAGTCTGGCATTCCTGTACTTTTTCGCCGACAGATATTCCTTCAGGGAACCGTACTTCTTTTCGATAATGCCAATGGATTCATCCGCGTAGCTGCGGGCTTCCTTCCATTCCCCCCGAAAAGCTGATATTTTCGTCATATCATTTACATATTCCTCATACAGAGAGTCTGTTTTTTTCAGGAAGGACTGGGCTGATTTAAAAGTCTTTGCCGCCTTTTTGCCATCTCTTAAGCTGTCCAGGTAAAGCTCCGCCAGCGTAAGGTACGGACGCAGATATTCCGCCTCCTCCCGCATGGCCCGCTCACAAAGCTCTATGGCAGTCTGATATTCTCCCATCTGCTCATAAATCCCGGCCAGCTTCGACTGATAGTAGGCCTTGCGCACTCCCTTCAGCTTCAGGATCTCCTCCAGGATCTGTCTGGCTCTCTCCAGAAGCTCCGGCGTCCCGATCTTCTCCAGAAGCTTCACATAATCCCAACGCACAGCGGCGGATTCAGGGAATTCCGCAATATTTTTCTCATAGGCGGCGGCCGCCCGATCCAGCTGGTTCATTCTTTCATAGCATTCTCCCAGCCCTCTGAAAAAAACGGTGGATTCCTTTTCCGTGCGCAGCGAAATCGCCTTCTCAAACATTTCTACCGCTTCCTCATACTGTCCCGCATGCTTCAGCATGCAGGCCCAGTTGTAGTAAGCATAGGCATTGTCAGGTTCCAGCCTGGCGGCCTCCCTGAAATCCTCCTGCGCCTTTTCCCATTCGCAGCTCTCTATGTAAAGCTGTCCCCTTTCAATATAATAATAGGCTGTGGGGGTCTGCTTCAGCTGCCTGCAGGCATAGTCCAGCGCCTTGTCGTAATCCTCCCTGCGCTCCCGGCTACTGTACTTTTCCCGGTAGATGGCCGCAAGGCGCCCGCAGGCGCTGGGGTGCTCCGGATCCAGCCGCACCGCCTCCTCCAGGCACTCCCTTTCCTCTTCCTCCCGGCCGCCCTTCCTATGGCAGGCAGCCATGTCCGTCCAGATATTCGCGTTATCCGGTATCTGCTCCTTCACCTCTTCATAAACCTTCAGCGCCTGGGTAAAGGAACCGTTCTGATAAAGCAGATCTCCCTTCACCCACACATAAACATAGGCTGACGGGTCAAAACGGATAGCGTTATCTATCAGCTCCAGTGCATTTTTCAGTTCTCCAAGGCTCGAGTGGCACAACGCCATTTCCCGGAAAACCTCCGCTTCCCTGCGATCCAGCTCGGAAACTGCCTCCCCGCCGCTGTCTCCGTCCGTCTTGCGCTCCTCCTCCAGCTTCTTAAGCAGCCCGCCGGAAAGCTTCAGCACCTCCTCATACTGCTCCTTTTCCTCGGCCAATGCCCTCTTTGCCTTCACCTCCATCAGATCCAGCTTCCGGCTGTCCACCTCCGCCTGCGCGGCCTGTTCCACAATATGAAGCACGTCCTTATACTGCCTGTAAATCTGGAAAACATCGGCCGCCAGCTCATAGGGCCGGGGCAGCGCCGCATAAATTTCCTTAATCCGGTAGAAATCATCCACCACCTGCTGCGCCATATGCAGCGCATAGTAGTCCTCCTGCCTGGTCACAAGGGCGGGCAGGTAGCCGTCGTTAAGCCCCAGAATAATATCGCACACATCCACGCTTTCCTGATATCTCCCCAGCTTGAAAAGCGCATCCGCCTTCTGCTGGTAGTAGGCGGCGTCTTCCCGCTGCTCCAGCGCTTTCCCGGCCGCCTCCAACGCCCCTTCATAATCCTCCTGCATCTTCCTGGAGGCCGCCAGAAGGCTGTAGGCGGTACCGAAACGGGCGGGCAGCTCCGCCTTCTGGCTTTCCGTTACCGCCGGTTCCAGACGGATGCTTTCCAGCCAGGAGAGGAACTGCTCCTCCGCCTTTGCATATTCCTTTTCATTGTAATAAAAACGGCCCAGCAGGCTGTGATACTCCGCGGAGTTTGCCTGATCCGGGACGATCCCCTCCATCAGAGAAACTCCTGTTTTACTGTCCTCATTCTGTAAAAGGCACCAGCCCAGCTTGAAAAACAGGGAAAGGTTTTCCTTTTCCGCCTCCCAGTTTTTCCGGTACAGGGGAATCAGCCGTCCATTGACCTCATGGATGGCATCTCTTACATCCTGCGTGTCATAGCCGGCGTCCACCAGCGCGATCAAACGCTTTTTGGCTTCCTCCTCTTTTCCCCGTTTCATTTCGAACTGGCTGCACCGCAGGCACGGCAGATAGCTTACAGGCTCCTTTTCAAGCACCGCCAGGAAATCCAGGTAAGCGCCGTCCTCGTCTCCCGCCGCCTGCCTGACCTGCCCGGCAATATCCCTCAGCCAGGGATCCTCCGGCGTCTTTTCCGTCACCTCTTCCATCAGCCTGCGTGCCTCTTCCTTTTTATCCTTCTGCACCAGTACGGCGGCATAGACCGCGGCTGCGTAAGGGTGGCTGATTCCTGTTTTTCCCAGATCCTCATACAGGCTTTCCGCTTTTTCCGTATTCCCTTCCTGCCATGCGCTGCGCATTTCGTAAAAACAGGAAAGCCACGTATCATAATCCGCGTCCTCCTCCCCTTCAAAAAGGGCATAGGGGAACCATTCCTCCTGGGTGCATTTGTTCTGCACATATTGCAGGAAATCACCGGGGAACTTTTCTCCCAGATCCTCCATATCCTCCATCAGGGAAAATTTCTCGTCTATGATTTTCCAGATTTCCGAGGGCAGACGGAAGTGATCCATCAGAAAGCGCAGCAGGCCGTCCCTTGCTTCCAGCGCCGTCTCCAGATCCACACAGACATCCTGTTCCAGCAGACTTGTCCACAATTCTGTATCCAGCCTGGAGGACAGCCTGCCATAGGCTTCCTTCACCTCCCAAAGCCAGTCCCCCACCGGTCCCTCCGGCAGCTCCTCCTCAGGCTCCTGCGTTTGCGCCGCCAGACGCAGCGCCTGCTCATAAGCCTCCCGCAGACGTTTGAACCCTTCCGGATCATCCTCCGGGTTGGTCCGCGCAAGCTTCCTTCTGTAAGCCTGCTTTATCTGCTCTTCCTCCTTTGTGGGTTCTGTTTCCAATACCAGCCATATCTGTTTTTCGTCCATTGTCGCATCACCTCTGTTAATCTTTCACCCAGCATCCGATCTTCCCGCTCATGAATACTATTTTACTATGTTGGATTTTTACTTTCAACAAAGAAAAACAGACACATAGAAAAAAGGAGCCGTTTTCATTACTGTTCACTCAGTACTGTGCATTTACTGCACAGTACGTAAGAAAGTGATTCAAGAGTGCATAAATCCCATCGCCGCAGGCGATTTTTAATGGATTTATGCAGTTACTGTTCACTCCGTGAACAGTAACCCGTTTTCAGCCTGATCTGCGTAAACCGTATTTTTCAACGTATCTGTTATCCGCACAGCTTGTTTTTCAGGAAAAAAATATGGCAATTTCCATTTCAAACCGGAAATTGCCATAATAATCAGATTTTTTACCTGTTAATTAAAATATATTACGGATATTCGCATCATAAAAACCGGAATCCTTTGTGCGGATTTCCTCAAAGCATTCCTCCGCACGCTGCGTTTCCTTCCTGCCCAGATGGCCCAGCCCTTTCATAAACAGGCAGTGGCTTACGTTCTTCCTGTTCAGATCCTCTTCGAATATGAGGAGATCAGGCAGGGAAACCGCAAAGTAGTCAATCTTCATCTCGTCAAACAGATGGGCTTCTCCGTAAGCTATCAGCTTATTGAAGCGTCCGTACGCCTCCTTCTGCCGTCCCAGCTTCAGGAGGGCCAAGCCCTGGTAATAAATCATTTCCGGTGGCTGGTCATTGTAGTACATCGCTCCTACCGGCTCCGAAATACCTGTGGAGGCCTTTGCAAAGCATTCCGCGGCTTCTTCCGCCCTTCCCTGTGCCTCCAGCGTGCAGCCCAGATAATAATAGATGTGGTTTTCCTGGGCGCCGTAAAGCTTGCCCTCTCCCAGATTCCAGGGATAGGAGCCTGCCGCCTGACGGAGCAGTTCCTCCGCCCGGGCATACTCTCCCCTGGCATTATGTTCTTTGGCCAGCTGCAAAAGGGCTGTCACATACTGCTTTGGAATCTTGCCCTCTCCGCCTTCCCATGGATGGAACTGCCTGCCCAGGGTCCGTTCCAATGCCTCTTCATGCCTTCCCAGGATATTCAGCAGAGTGATATATTCCACATACAGATCATCCCTGTCCCGGGTCTGTTCCATATGCGCCTCCAGCAACGCCGCCCTTTCCTCAGGGCTTCTGCCAACCTTCTTATAAAGCTGATCCAGCTCCATGAACACACGGGAATCCCCGGTATTAAGCATATATGCCTTCTCCAGGGAAGCAAGCGCTTTATCTGCTTCCTGCTTCTTGTTGTAATACACCAGCGCCAGGTTGCGGTGTACCGTAGGGAAGGTGCCATCTCTTTCTCTGGAATATTCCCAGCATTCCAGCGCCCTGTCGTACTGCTTTTTATCGTACCACAGATTTCCCAGATAATAGGGCGCCTTGCTTCCTTCCGGCAGGATCCGGCGCACATGCTCCAGAATCACGATATCCTCCAGGCGGTGTGGGAAGCAGTAATCACTGCAGGCCTCCTCACAGCGCTGCGCCATGGAAAGCGCCTCCGTCTTATCCCCCAGCTGCGCCGCACAATAGGAAAGGGCTGCATAAATGAGAGGATATACCTTTGTTTTATCCGCAAAATCCCCTGCGAAATTCGTAAGCACGCCGCGCGCATCTTCAAAGTCTCCCGCTTCCATGTAATCCATGGCCATTTCCAGGCAGGTATTATGATTGCCGTTTAAAATACGTTTTTCCTCCCAGGACAGCTGTACATCGTCTGCCGCGCCCTCTTTCTCTGCAATCATCCTCAGCTCTCTGCGGCTGTTTGCATCCAGCCCGTCAATAGCGATAGTCGAAAACGTCCATTCCTTTGCCTCTTCTGTCCTTCCCATTTTTCTGAGAAGACAGGATTTCAGGTTTCTTGCCTTGATGTTATGGTAGTTTCTCACAAGGGATCTTTCTATATGGGAAAGGGCGGCTGCAAAATCCCCTCCGGCACAGTCAATACAGGCCAGCTGATAGAAGGCCGCGTCCTGCCAGGCTCCGTTCCATGTGGCTTTGTAAAACGCGTCATAGGCTTCCTGCATTTTCCCCTGGAATTTCAGGGAAAGGCCCAGCTGGTAAAGAGGCTCCCCGTCATAGGGGTTGGGATTGGAGCGCAGCTGCTTCTCCACCGCCCTGCGGAAATAAGGTTCGCTTTCCGCGAACAGCCCTCTGTTAAACAGCAGCTTTCCGTAAGCGTTGTTTAAGCGGATGTCGCTGCCGTCCCTGCGAAGCCCCTCTCTGTAATAATCCGCCGGATCATAGGTGGCATGGCGGTACTGCTCCAGATGCAGGCCGTACAGATACAGATCCTCGCAGCTTGCCGCATCCTCAGGTGCAGGGGCTGCCCTGGCAGGCTCCGGTATCTTAACCACTTCCTCCTTCTTGGGCCTGTAGGATACCAGTTCCTTTCCTTCCTCAGAAATCACCTGAACCAGAAGCTCCTCTTCCCTGATATCCTCCGGCAGCTTCACTTCCTTCCTGTAATGCAGGCCGGGATCCAGCTGTGCGTCCTCCTCAAAAAGGATCTGCTCTCCGCGTGTCAGACGGATTTTTACTTGCTCCTCGCCCATGGTATAAACGGTCACGACAGCGTTCCCGCCTTCCGTTTCCAGTCCCACGGCAGCGTCCAGTGTGGCATTCTTCACCATGCCCACACCCTTGTAGGGCATGAAATACTGGGTAAAGGTCTTTTCCTCATAGGGAGCCAGCCAGGAAAAGTCAGGCTGATTATCCGTAAAGCAGCCGGTCATCAGCTCCACATAGGGGCCGTCCTCATCCGTCAGGTTCCGATCCCAGGCCTGGCCGAATTCCCCGCAGCCCCAGGTCCACTGCTTCTTGCCGGGCGCAATATGATGATCCGCGATATGCAGGATTCCCGCCTCTTTCCCGTAATCATACCCGCCAACGAAATCATAGTCGGAATGGCAGGCCATGTAGGACGTGGGAACCGGGATGTTTTTATACCGGGAAATGTCCACACCTGCGGAATAGTCCGTTTTATAATAGGTTCCCATGGCTATGGGAAAACGGGATACGTCCCTTTTGCCGTGATCCATCACCGCATGCACATCCGGCGGGAACACGGACTGGGTGTTGTCATTGACGGGCACCGCCGGATTGGCCCACCAGAGGAAGGTCTGGGGCACGCTGGTCCGGTTGTAAAGCTGGGCGCGGATTTCCAGCCAGGCTTTATCCGGGTACAGGGTAAAATAGGCGTTTCCCTTGGTGCGAAACATGTTCTCCACCTCGCCCACCATAACGGTGGCGCTGCCGTCTTCGTTTTCCTGCATATGGAAGGACACCGGATCATAGGTGCTGGGCCTGTGGTGCTGCGGCCAGTTGAACTCAATGCCTCCTGAAATCCAGGGACCTGCCAGGCCTACCAGCGCCGGCTTAATCACATGATTATAATAGACGAAATCATAATTGTTGGTTTTATCCGTGGCTCTCTGGATTCTTCCTCCCAGCTCCGGAAGCACCATGATTTTCAGATAATCGTTTTCCAGGAAAACGGCGCGGTAGGTTACATCCTTTTTTTCATCATAGATTTTATCGATGACGGGATGGGGATATACCTTGCCCGAGCTTCCCTGATACACTCTTTTTTCCAGAAACATGGGATTTTTATTGGGTTCCCCGATTCCATAGGTGGGGATTACCACATTTTCCTCCCAGACCTTTGCTTTACCGTGTTCCATTTATTGCTTCTCCTTTCTCAGACTGATTTCCAATGTGAAAGCGAACTCCCCGCCCGGCTCCAGCACACGGATGGTGCCGTTTTTTATTGCCCTTGGGACATCGTCATAAAAACCGGTGGCCGGCTCCAGCGCGCAGTTATAATCTCCCCTGTAGCCGCCTGCGGTGATCCATACGCCCAGATAGGGCAGCTTATTTGCATCATATTTCAAAGTGCAGCGCACTTCCCGGGAAGGATACCACAGGCCGCACTGTCCCGCATGGCTCCTGCCCTCCCCGTAATATTTTACCGCCGAATGGCTTTCAGCCTTCGGCACCCTGGTAAAATCATAGCGGCCGTTCACCGCCTCCAGGATGCTTCCCGCCGCCCCCATCACCGGATGGTCGGCCACACAGCGGTACCTTTCAAAATCTTCAGGCAAAAGCAGCCGCATATCCTCCTCATAACGCATCAGGCCGTGGAAGGTCCACAGCCAGGGAAAGGCTGTTTCGGACCTGTTTTCTATCCGGTAACGGATGAAAAGGGAATTGCCCGACAGGGAAAACCGCTTCTCATACAGATAACCGAACCTGCTGCTTTCCCAGGAAAGCAACGGCCCCTCCGGGGTCTCACACACAGTAAAAGGGTGGCTCCATATCTCTCCGTGATCCGGATAGCAGTACGTCCTTCCCTCCCACTGTGTCACACAGGCGTCTATGTTGGGGAACGCATCATCCAGTCCGGAAGCGTCATACCTGGAAAAATCCGGCCCGGTATCCCCATCCTGCGCCGCTGCTGTGTCTTCCTTCCCGTAATCCTCCTGCGGCTGCCGGTATTCCCCTCCCGTATTGGGAGCTGCCAGTTCAAAATCATTTTCCTTCAGGCGCAGGGAAGTGATTTTGCCTCCCAGCCCGGGCAGGATGCGCACCGATAGCGCTTCATTTTCCAGTGTCAAAAATTCATTGCCCTCCATCATATGTAACCTCCAGAATCATCAGCCTGCTGCCATAGTCTCCCCGAAGCCTGACGGCTGTCTGGCTTTTATTTGTCTGACTTTTATTTGTCTGGCTTTTAGTCCTATGGCTTTTAACTGTTCGTCTTTTATCTGTCTGACTTACGGCCGTCCGCCTTTTGGCTGCCCGTATTGAACCTTACTTATACATTTTCACGCATAAATATCCCCTGTTTCGGAATTTTTCCTTCCCCGGAATCACTTTATGGGCTTATTATAAGATGGCATCAAAAGAAAAGCTATAATAAATGCATGCAGTCATTTATATAAATCTTGCATTTTCTCCTGCCGCCCTTTACACTGGAAATAAGGAGGGACTGCTGCCATGCTTGTTTATGATCAGTATATATACCCGGAGAAACCGGATATTGACGATGACATCGTTGTGTTCCACTCCGGCTTCTGCTCTACATCTCCCAATTACAGCTACGGCAAGGATACCCGGGACTACTATCTCATTCATTTTGTCACCCGGGGGAAGGGTACCTACCGGGTAGGGCAGCGCATCTTCCATCTGTCCGCAAACGATGGTTTTCTAATCACTCCCGGCACCACAATCGTACATACGGCGGATAAAAAGGAACCCTGGGATCTGTGTTGGGTTGCCTTTTTCGGCAGGCGCGCTGCCGCACTTCTGGAAAAAGCCGGATTGGACGAAGAGCATCTGATTTTTCATTATGATAAGGATGATTTTCTGGAAACCTGCATCAAGAATATTTACAATGAGAGCCGAACCGGCAAAAACATCGCCTCCATTAAAGGCTATTTCTACCTGTTCGCCGGCCGGCTGATAGAACTGAATGAGGAAAAAGAAAAGAAAGAACCTGACATCGTCAGCTTTTCCCGCTTTGACGACGCCGTCATCTATGTCCGGCGGAATATCCGCTCCCGGATCACAATCGAAAACCTGGCAAACTACATGCGGCTGGACACCTCCCAGGTCTACCGCATATTCAAGAAAAATACCGGCATGTCCCCGCAGTGCTTCATCACCCGCATGCGGATGGATAAGGCCTGTGAAATGTTGGAAAAAACAGATCTTCCCGTGAAGGAAATCGCCGAATGGATGGACTATGAATACCAGTCCCATTTCACGAAGCAGTTTCGGAAGGAAATGGGGCTTTCACCTTCGGAGTACCGGGAACGGATTGCGGATAAAAAGAAGCCATAAAAACAGAGTATCGGATACTGGAATTTATCCGATACTCTGTTTTTAAATGACTTAAATTCCTGTTTTGCCTTTATTTTTTATCCTGGCTGCGTTTCCTCCTGTTCCAAAAACCAAAGCCGCCTAATACTGCCGCCGCACCCGCAAATACCATAAGCCAGGAAATCACAGGCGTCATATCTGACGTACCCGGACCTTGGGCCTCACCTAAAACACCGATCTGGGCTTCAGGGATTTCTATCACAGGAGCCGCGCTGTCTCCGAGCACCGCTGTAGCTGGCACAGCAGGCGTCCCCGGTGTTGACGGTGTTCCCGGCGTATCTTCAGGCGGCGGAGTCCCTTCCGTCTCATATTGATTTCTGAATTCCACACCGGCAAGCTTATCCCCTCCCGTTGAGGGATGAAGTACAGCGGCAGCTTCCAGACCGCTGCCGTCTTCGGCATTGACAATATAGACCGTCAAATTGTATATGGTGCGGTCATAGGTGCATTTCGCATTTGTTCCCGGTTCCTGATAGACCGTATAAGTATAAATTCCCGGTCTGTCATAAGTTATCATTGGAAAATTCCCGCTGCCTCCTCCAGTGATAACCATGGAGTACACCCCATTCTCTGCGCCGTCCGGCATGGGATACGACTCGTGTCCTGCAGACAGCTTTACTGTGAAGTCCTCCGCCCTGGAGGGGAGTGTTCCCGAAAGGGAAATCTTCACCGGTATGGAAATCCCCGCTTCCCCGGCCGCAAAGGCTGTCTGTGCATTGAGCATAGTACAGATCACCATCCACAGCAATGCCGTAAATATGCTGATAGTCTTCTTTTTCATGTGCCCCCTCCTTCTAATCCGCTGTCTGATAAGGTTTCATTACAGCCAGAATAATGGTTCGCGCATCTGTAAACTCCGTAGAGCAGGTAGACAGGGCAAGCAGCTTAGGTTCCTTAAGCCTGTTCACCTCTTCCAGAGTATTCTCATGAAGATACAATGCGTTTTCCTCTATATAAGCAAGCTCTCCATCTATATCAGCCTGCCACTGCTCCGTATTAAAAATAAAATCATCCGAAACCGGAATTATAAGGCAGGCAAGGATTTCCAGTTTATATGCCCTGTCGGGCAGTATCAGCATTCCCGTGGTATTATCATCGAAAAATGCTTTCTTTTTATATAACTCAAGATCTCCGAACATTCCGCTGTTTTCCATATGATGCCCATACAGCAGGGAATAGGTGTCAGCAAAGGTTCTGTCATTGCGGGAATCCAGAAATATACTTCCCGCAAGGGCAAAATTGCCGTAAACGTCTTTATTGATATAAGCCAGATTCGTATCTCCCTGTAAAACAGGATAGTCCACCTTGGTGTTATCCAGGCTCACCCAGGCGCATACATCCGGGTTAACGGCCAGCAGCTCCTCAAAGGAGGCGCCGTTTTCCACATCCTGTGTTTGAGGCTTCAGTTTCAGCATGTCCGCCTGTACATCTTTGGCAGCCGCATAAATACGGCTGTTATCCCATAAAGCATAGGCTGCATATACTCCGGCGGTACAGAGGGAAAAAAACACAATGAAGCTGACTATAAAATTCACGGCTTTTAACAGGATTTTTATCATAAATTGAAACAGGCTTATCTGACAGCCCTGCTCCTTTCCATCACACCAGACTGTCGGATTCACAGAGGGCCGAAACGCCCTCTGTACCCGACGGCAGGAATTTACATCGTTAACATACTTCTCCGTTACTTTTCACGGGAGCTGCGTTTCTTTGCGAAAAATACACTCATACCGCCAAAGACACAGGCCAGAATCAGAACATAAGGAACATTGTCAAGAATGACGCCGGTATCAATATCCATATCTTTATTGTTGGTAATTGTCACCGTATCGGAAGCGGAGTCTATTTTACAGTTTCCATCTGATAAAGTATAGGCCGCTTTATCATAATCATCATTCCCCTCCTCATCCTTTGTATAATCAGCTTCTGCAACGGTATAGGTAACACCATAAGGCAGGTTTTCAATGGTAATGGTATCATCGTGTTTCAGATAAAAATCTGTAGGGATTCCGATTTCAATGATTTCCGGATTCTCCTCATAACTGCCGCCTGTAACGCTGTAAGAGGTAGCATAGCCTTTTTCTTTTTCGCCAGTGAGGGTAACGGTCACCTTAAAGTACTTTTCCTTATCTCCCATATTTCCGGTAACTACCTTGGCGATTGCCAGGGAACCTGCGGAATATTCATTCGGGAATTTATCGGCTTTATCCCCGTCCTCTGCCTCGGTATGAACTGCAGCTACACGGAGCCTGCCATTCTCCCCCTGCAGAACGGTTACCACCAGCTTAATCTCCTTATCATAATATGTAACACCAGCGGTTTTTCCTGGAATTTCTTTGAATGAATAGGTATAAACGCCAACGCTACTATAATTATCAGGCAAGGTTATGACAGCGGTCTTTTTCATATTTTCGGAACCCGCTTCCCCCAATTCATAGCTTATACTGCCAATTGTAGGAGTCGGCATATTCTCTACAGTTACTCCTTCCGCAGCATCTGTAACGGAGACATTGGTCAGTTCACTGAAAGTAAATGTCTCGGCAGGTGATGTCGTACCAGGATTCGTCAGTTTATACTCCTTGGTAATTGTTACTTGGGACATGTCCGTATAATTCCCTTCCGCAGCCAATGCAACGGTGCCCATGCTCAGCATAAGAACAATAGCGAACACAATGGATAAAATTTTCTTCATTTGGATTTCCTCCCTTTCCTTTAATGGGTTGTATGCTGATTCAGTACTTCCGTACTGATCAAAGCATCTGTTTCATGGGGGCTATAATCCCCGTCTGCGGAGAATGGTGATGACCTTCCCCGCCACACACTCCATCGGTACCGGCCCAAAGTCCCGGCTGTCAACGGTCTGCGTACGGTAATCTCCCAGGATAAACACATGGTTTTCCGGTACTGTCAGTGGGTATTCCAGCCCTTCCTCAGCATAGGTGGGATACAGGATCTCTCCGTTTTGTGCGGTTCCATTTATCAGCAGCTTTCCGCTTTCATCCAGCATAACCGTATCCCCCTGTCTTGCAAGAATACGTCCGATGTACTGTTGCCCGTTGATATGGCAGACTACCACATCATTCTTGGCATAATCCTGCTGCAGGCGGAAGCCTATCACCAGATCCCCATCCTTTATGGCCGGAAACATGGCATTTCCGCTGGCCTGTGTAATGAAAAACACCCTGGTAAACAGGAACCATACTGCCAGTGTGAGAAACAGGATACGCAACAGGAGACTTACACCGTCCTGTCTTACAAGAACATTCTCTCTGCGTCTGCTGATGATTTCTGCAATAGATTGATTTTTAGTATTCTGTTTCATCACCAGCTTTCTCCATTTCCGTAATGTTTTTACTTTTTTCACATATTACTTTTTCCAGCCGCTTTGCTTCATAATCCGCATATTCCTTCAGAAGAACGTCATACCGAATCCGTTCAGCGGCCAGTTCGGCTTCATACAGCTCATTGAGCTCAGCAATTTTCTTCCACACATCCGCTTCATTGACTCCACCCAAGATAGTTTTTTTAAAGCGAACCTCTTTCAGCCATTTTTTGATACGCAGCCGCTCCTCTTTCTGCGGTGAACCGCGCTCCATATCCTTCTGCATCTGCGAAACGGAACCTATAGCGCCATCGCTTTGTTCCTGATGCCGGTTGAATTTTTTCATTTACACCTCCTCAATTAATCGTCATCATGATTCCTGCGCTTCCTCAGGAACATAAACGTACCGACTATTACAATCATCAGAATCAAAATATATGGTACGGAATCAAGTAAAACACCGGTATCGGGAATCTCCCCCTCCTTACGGTTTATTACAGTTATATTAATCGGTTCTGAAGCATTCAGCGGAATGGTATAGGAACCTTCACTGAGTTCCTTCGGATCCGTGCCCACCGTAAACGTCATCTCATATCCATCCGCATTGCTTTCGTAAATAGTCAGGGTAGAGCCTGTTCTTACTCCCTTCAACACTATGCTGCCATCGTGCTTCAGGCTGAACCTTGCTTCCTTGCTGCCTTCCGAGAGGGTATAACCGTCTCCCTCCGCCATTTCCCGGTCACAGGAAACAATAAAATCAAAGCTCTTCGTTATATCTCCCATACTGCCAGCAACCATTTTCCTGATGGTTACATCAATAGAAATGGGTCTCCAGATAGCATATAAGATTGTTATATCACTTGTTAACGTAATGCTTCCTTCTCCCAGCTTATAGGATGGAACCTCGGCATTACTGTTTTCATCCCAGCCGGCCAGCTCATATCCCTGACGCACGAAATGAGGAGTAGAAGCATCCATATTATCCCAGACAGTTACAACGCTCCCACGATCCCAGGTTTCGCTCACATCATTTCCACTTCCGCCGTTAGCATTATAAATTAGCTTTACGGCATCCCTGGACCACTGGGCTTCAAACTGCATGAGGATACGGGTTACAGGAACATATCTGCCCGGCTGATAAATTGCCCCATTTGGCGCTTTCCAGCCAACAAAGGTCATACTCTTGTCTGAAGGTACAGAATTATCTTTCCAGACAGAATCGTAAGAAGGCAGCATGACGCTGGCCGCATTAATCTCATATTTTCGTTCGTCAAAGACCTCCTGTGTACTGTTATCTCCGCCTGCACCGGGAAGATAGCTGACCTTACCTTCCGTGCCGTTCCATCTGGCATAAAGCTTGAGGATTCCATCCTGGTCCACATGATTTTGGCCCACGGCAGAAGTAAAATCAAAGGGCTGCAGCCTGCCGTCCTGATACCAGTACCAACCAAGAAAAATATCCTGCACTGCGGGCGGAACCGTCCAGTCCGTAATCCTGCCTCCTTCCGCAAAGCCTTCCTCGCGGTAAGGGACTGATTCATCGTCCGTATAGAGGTAGAACCTTGCCGTAAACTGATTTGGTTCCCATTTGGCATAAAGTTCCATGTTTCCGGAAATTCTTGAGTTTATATCAGGAACATACTGGGTACCGTCAGTAAACCTGGAATCCGTATACCAACCCGCAAATATGTAATTCTTTTTATCCATTCCCGCTTCCACGGTTTTAAGCAAATCGGTATCATCGTTATAAATCCAATCGTTGTAAAGGTAGTCCTCCTTTTGTACGTTTATTCCGTATGTATCATCGTTTACGTGAAGCGAAAGAGAAATTTTATTGCGGTCATAGAGCAGAATCTGGCACCTGTCACCAGGATCCCTGTTACTTGTCCCATGATTAATCTGATCAGGGAATATACTGTCAAATACCTGCTGCATAGAACTATTATCTGCGGTTCTTACACTATATCTATTATTCGCGCTAATAGTATTGCTACCTATATTACGATAGCGGCCCTCAAAAGTCGGAGTTCCACTGATAGGGGTACATCCTTCTAATTGTTTATAGCCTAAGTTTGTAGTGCTTTCAATATATAACTTTTGGCAAGCTTCCGTATAAATTGTATAATTCTTACCGTCAGATACAAAATCAGGTCTTTCACCGGGAAGCGTTGTCCGCGCATAGATAGCCCATAGGACGGATACTACTTTTGCCACTGCCGGAAGATTTCCGGTGCAAACCAGTACACCATTAGTTATGTAACGTTGATTAAACAGATCCCTTTCTAAAGTGTACATATTTGTAACCTGAATATCGTTATTGCTTTTCCTCCAGCCATAGAACTGATTTCCTCCGGAGCTGTCATTTTCCACCCATCCAATCTGCGGCCAGACCGGTACAATGTTTTCTCCGTATTTCGCTGTAAATGAATAGTCAAAGACATTATACTTAGTCCAGTAACCTACTTGTTTTTCAATATACTGAACATTATATTTAGCCTGGTCAGCAGCGCTTATCCGTGCATTCACATCAATTGAGGCATTGTTGGAAAGGCCATAGGTAAATTTCAGCGTAACCCGGGCACGATTATAATATATAAGCATAACCGTAGATCCATCCGGCATTACAAAACGGTTATTGGAAGCAGAAGAATACTGAAAATAAGTTTCGCGGATATCCGGCAGCGTGGCTCTGCCCGTACCCGACGCATTGCCGGAAGCATTCCCCACTGCTTCCCCTCCCGCATCATTGGAATATATAATGTCATGCGTTTGATTCAAAGCTGTAATATTATTTTTCCGTATGGACAGATAACTGCCCGCAGGCGCATAAACAGTCTGTCCGGCTCCAGCAGGAGAATATTCACTATCATTCGCATTCTCATACATATAAACCAGCGTAACCGGAACCAGCTTCGGCTCCCAGAAAGCATACAGAGTTATGCTGGTAATTACAGGAGCAGTGAAATCAAATTCCATAAATTCCGTATTACTTTCGGACCAGCCGCGGAAGGTATAGCCTTCCCGTTCGGTTATCGGTTCTTCCACCATCTCTCCTGCCGCAATAACAGCTGTCGGAACCGCCATGCCGCCATTGGATACAAAACTTACACTGACCTCATCACCATACCATGCATATAGATTCAAAGTGTTGCTGCCATCCGTAACCGCTTCACTCACCGTTATTGAAAAATCAAATTTTACAATATCAGTTACCAGGGAATCCCCCTGTAAAACTGATGACCAGCCGCGGAAAATCTTGTTCTCCACTACAGGAGCATTGTCAGGAGGATTTACGGTTCTGTTCTCTTCTACAGAAAGGGTCAGGCAGACAACAGAACCATCCTGATTGAAGAAATTGACATAATAAAGGTCTTCTTCATCAAACCCGTTCCACTTAGCATAAACAACAGTATCAGAACTTATAACTGTGTCCGTATCAAATTCTGTTTTAAACTCTTCATCCAGGTACCAGCCGCCGAAAGCCTTTTCAGGATTTCCGTCCTCTCCCATCCAGACAGGGGTGGGAAGGTTGTCCACTGTTCCCTTCTCATTTACAAAAACATCTTCCGGAACGGCCACGCCCGCTTCCTCTGCATCTGCCCCGATACTAAACGATACCTTATAAAGCCCCAATGCCGGAACATCATCCTTCTGTTCATTCATTTCTAAGGAATCGCCATACCATGCATACAGTTTTAATATATTTCCGCCATCTGCAGCTGCCGCACTCACAGCAACCGTAAAATCAAACCATTCCATCTCTTCCGAAACTTCAGCTAATGGCTCTTCCTGCATAGTTTCCGACCACCCAAGGAAAACCATATTTTCCAAAACAGGAGGGTCGGGTGGGCTAACCATCTGTCCCTCTGAAACGGAAATCGTACTGCACACGGAAGCTCCATCCCGGCTGTAGAAGCTGACATAATAAAGCTCTTTTTCATCAAGACTGTTCCACTTTGCATATAAGGTGATATCAGAGCTGACAACCGTTTCCGAATCAAACACCTCTGAAAAATCTTCACCTGTATACCAGCCGCCAAAGGCTTTTACAGGTTCTCCATCCGTATTATTCCAAACAGGGACGGGAAGGCTGCCGGCATTTTTATTTTTAGTTACGGTAATGTCTCCCGAAACAGAAACCCCCGCTGCAGCTGCCTCAGCTCCTATGTTGAAAGAAACCGTACAGGAATCCTCTGGTTTTATTTTTACTTTTAATAAAGAGTTCTGAGCCCCCAGAATGTCCGCAGAAATATCTTCCGATTCTGAAACATCCCATTTTGCATAGACGGTCATATTACTTTTCACAGGAGTTCCTGTATCAAATTTCCGGGTAAATCCTTCATCCATATACCAGCCGCCGAAGACCTTTACTGATTTTCCATCCTCATCATTCCAAACAGGGACAGGCAGGTTTCCTATGGTTTCATCCTCGTTTACAGAAACGCTTTCCGGTACGGAAACGCCTGCAGCTATTGCATCCGCGCCAACACTGAAGGAGACTGTGCAGGAATTCGTCATAGAACCGGGCATACTCTCAGACTCAGTACCGGAATGCTCCCCAGATTCACTTTCCTGTACTTCCTCTGTTTCAGACACGGTCATGGTCTCTTCCCCTGGAGCCTTCTCATTTTTCTCCGGGACATCCGATGTCTCCAGAACCACGTTTCCCTCTTTCACGTTACTTCCGGATCCATTTTGATCAGACACTGTACTGGTTATGGATTCACTGGTCATTTCCGTCTCTACTGAGCCCCCGGCATCCTCATCCAACACAGGCGCCTCTTCTGTGAAAACCGGAGTTTCTGTTTCTGCGAAAACAGTCAGCGGAATACCGCTTTGTCCGCAAATACAGACAACACACAGCATCAGGGAAATTAACAGCGACACCTTACTCCTTTTTTTCCTGCTTACTAATCTTTTCATAAGGAATACCTCCCGCCTCTCCTTGCATTTTCTGTGAATCATCCTGTAAAACCGCCTTTACTCTTCAGGGTGAGTAAAATGCCAAATCCAAAAACATCTTTATCCTTCCTGCCCCCATCTTCCTGATTAACAAATGCACATCTAAAGATATTTTTATATTTATAATACTCTTTTGCGTGTAACATTAAGTGTTACAATTACGATAATCCGAGAAAAAAAATAAGACATTGGATTATTAAAATCCAATGTCCTATCAAAACTTATCTGTTTTACTTTTTTATGCCAGGAAATCCTCTATAATCACCGCTTCCGCCTCTTCCTCCGTCATGCCGAAGGTCCGGAGCTTCAGTATCTGTTCATTATTAATCCTTCCAATAGCCGCCTCATGAATGATCTGGGCGTCAATATCCCTGGCGTTGATCTCCGGTATGGAGGAAATCTGCGCTTTATCCATGATAATGGAATCACACTGTACATGCGCATGGCACAGCGCATTGCCGATGGCAATCGGGTGGAAGGTCTGAACGGAATGGCCCTTCGCCACGGAACGGGACACGATCTGGGCCGAGCTTCCGGCGCCATTCATTTCCACAGTCATATCCGAAACAGCGGTCTGGTTGTCATGGGTCATCAGCTTCTCCATCACAAACAGCTTCGCATCAGCCTCCATGGAAACCTCAGTTTTTCGCACTGTGGAATCCACGCCGCCGATTTGTGCCGTATCAAGCGTAAATACGGCGCCCTCCTCCAGAAAAATCTGCGTCACAGGATTCAATATCCTCTCTCCGGTGCCGCTTCCTTCTCCATAATGCTTCTCCGCATAGGTAACGTTGGCATTCTTTCCCACATGGAAGGCATGAATACCATCATGCCGGCTGTCGTTGCAGCCATCGTTATGGATGCCGCAGCCTGCCACAATCGTAACGTTGGCTCCCTCTTCCACATAAAAATCATTGTATACCACATCCGTGATACCGGAAGCGGATACCACTACAGGAATATGCACCTGCTCGCCCTGTGCCTCACGGCTGATATACACGTCAATCCCCTGCTTATCCTCTTTCCTGCGGATTTTGATATGCTCCGTATCACCATGGCAAAGCGGCTGTCCGTTATAGCGCAGGTTGAAAGCGCCCTCCTGCTTAAAGCCAAGGTCATCTATTTTGCTTAATACGCCATCAGTAACTGCATCCAGCTTCATTGCCGTTTCCTCCTTCCCTGTCCAGACATGTGCATCCCGCTTGGTCAAGGAAAAGCATGGGGACAATTTCATCCCTGCTGCCGCAGCTCTCCACCCTGCCGTCCCTGACTACCATGATGCGGTCCGCCATGCGGATAATTCTTTCCTGATGGGAAATCAGGACAAGGCTTTCCTTTTTCTCCCTGTGAATCTGCTCAAACTGCTTCACCAGCATGGAAAAGCTCCACAGATCGATTCCGGCCTCCGGTTCATCGAAGATGCTTACTTTATGATCCTTCGCCATCACCGTGGCAATTTCCACTCTTTTTCTTTCTCCGCCGGACAGCGTGGCGTCCACCTCCCTGTCCAGATATTCCTTCGCGCACAGGCCGACGCTGCTTAATAGCCTGCAGCTGACATGCTCCGGCAGCTCACTTCCCGCCGCCAGGTTCAAAAGCCTGCGCACGGTCATCCCCTTAAAAGCGGGCGGCTGCTGGAAGGCAAAGCCGATTCCCGCATTGGCGCGCTGGTCAATCGTAAGCGGCGTAATATCCCTTCCGTCCAGAAGGATCTGTCCCTCCGTCTCCTTAATAACTCCCATCAGGAGCTTGGCAATTGTAGATTTGCCGCCTCCGTTAGGGCCTGTGATGACAAGCATTTCGCCGTCATTTACGGTAAAACTGATATCGGCAACGATGGGAAGCGTTTCCTGGTTCTCCGTTACCGTGTATGAAAGATGTTTCACTTCAAGCATGGGGGTACACCTCTTTCGTCTGAAACTCCTATAAAATACAGGCAGAGGATTCCCCTGCCTGTGTCTTTCCTGAACTGCTTTTTATTGTACACAATACTGATATACATTGCAAGTACAAGTTTGCCATATTAAGGCATATCCGTTAAAGCCCAGCCTGCAGGCGAGCATGCCAGGACCGGGCTGCAACACATTTCCCGCACCGGTCCGGTTAACCGGCCCGGCCGGGTTTACATTTCAATAACACAGTCCGGCTCAACCTTGCGGCATACGTTTACCACTTCCTTCATGATGCTGTCAAAACGGCTGTCATCCGCATCAATGGTCAGCTTCTGCGCCATAAAGCTCACGGTCGCATTATTGACGCCGTCAATTTTCTTAATGGCGTCCTCCATCTTTGCAGCGCAGTTTGCGCAGTCGAGATCGGTAAGGTTGTATTTTTTCTTCATAATAATAAGCCTCCTGAAAATTTCGCCAAAACATATGATTGATTGTTCATATGATTATATTATACAAAGACAGAGGCTGTTGTCAATGCTTTTTTTATTGAAACGCCAAACTTTAAAGCGGCAAACCTGCTTTTTTATTGATATGCCAAACCTTGAAACGCCGCACTCTTTCCCTCTGCATGGCCCCCCATGCCTGTTATCCCTGGAACGGCTCCGTAAAATACCCCATTTCCGAAACCGGTTCCCCTCCGGCCCTCAGATGGCTGGTATCCCCCGCCGTCTGACAGCGGAAATATGCCGTTCCGGGACAGCGTTCCTCGGAAGCAAGCACCGTGACTGAGGCAGGCGCCAGGAAGAAGCCGCTGGTGAGCACCACCGGGGAAATGCCCAGAAGATGGCTGCACAGAAACAGTGTCACGCCCATATGACAGAACAGGACGATTGTGGCATCATGCGCCGCGCCCTCCGTTTTGCCGGTACGGTAAAGCCCTCCCTCACGCACATAGCCGTATTTTGTCAGGAGCGCATCCAGTTCACCCGAAATTCTTACGTACTCCTCCATCACCCGGCCGCTCTTCATCACTTCGGTATTTCCGAACCCGTCCTTATCGTACATCTCAGGTATTTTCGTCCAGTATTCCGGATAAAAATCCCAGGGTATCACATTTTCCCCTCTGGTGGGATCGTTGACAGGGCCATGGAACTCTCTCAGCCAGTCAAAGGTTTCAGCCGTCCTGCCCATCTTTTTCAGGCTCAGCGACGCCGTATCCCGGGCTCTCCCCAGCGGCGACACATAAAAATCCGTCACATCCCATCCGCTCACGCGCTCCGCCAGAAGCGCAGCCTCTCTCCAGCCCTTTTCCGTCAGCGTATCGTTAGCGTAATCCGGCTCCGCGTGTCTCACAAAAATAATTCTCATCCCTATGCTTCCTCCGCAACAAAGTTTTGTATCCATATTCCTTTTTTCACAAGGATAAACCCAATCACACACTTGATTATATCCGCCATCTGACATATCAGATACAGCGGGACGATAGGCAGGCCCGAAAAGCGGCTCAGGCAGAAGGCCAGCGGTATGCTCACCACCCACATGAATGCGCTGTCAAACAGGAAGGTAATAAAGGTTTTCCCTCCGGAACGCAGCGTGAAATAGCAGGCATGCATAAAGGCCTGGATCGGCATTACCATCGCGGATATCCAGATAAACTGCTCCGCCAGGTGGCGCACCTCATCCGTCGTATTGTACATTCTGGGGAAGAGCGGCGCAATCACCGCCATCACGGCGCCGATGCCCAGGCAGCTCACCACGGAGAAAAAGATCATCTTCGTATCTGTATCCTTCGCCTCTTCCATCTTTCCCGCGCCCAGAAGCTGGCCGATAATGATGGAAACGGAATTCCCCAGCGCCAGGAAAACCACGTTGAAGAGGTTGGAAATCGTGGAGGATATGTTAAGCCCGGCAATAACCGCCAGCCCCCGCATGGAATAGCACTGCATCATAATCGCCATGCCTGCGGACCACAACGTCTCATTTAACATCAGCGGCAGCCCCTTGATCACAATCTGCCCAATCAGATGAGAGGGTATTTTCAGCGTCCGGTACACGCCTTCCATATACGGCGCGCGCTCCCGGTGGACATGCGTCCAAAGCACCACAATCAGGCACTCCACATATCTGGAGATTACAGTGGCAATCGCCGCGCCCACAACACCCAGGGCAGGCGCACCGAACTTTCCGTATATCAGGATATAATTCAATACCAGGTTTACCAGCACCGCCGCAATCCCGGCCTTCATGGGAAGCATGGTCTCCCCCGACTCACGCAGCGTACTGGAATACGCCTGCGACAACGCATACGGAGCCAGCCCGAAAAGCATGCATAGCAGGTAGCTGTAGCCGAAGGAAAGCGTCCTTGCCACATCCCCCGCCTCCGAGCTTTCATGCAGATAGAGGGAAATCAGGCTTTCCCCGCCGCCGATGAACACAGCGATGCCAAGCAGCACCAGCGCCGCGCAGAACCACAGCTTGAACCGGAACGCATTCCGCACGCCCTCATAATTTCCGCATCCGTAAAACTGGGCGCCAAAAATTCCGGCCCCCGATATTGCGCCAAAAATGCAGATATTAAACACAAAAAGCAGCTGGTTGGCAACAGCAACTCCCGACATCTGCTCCGTTCCTACCTGCCCGACCATAATATTGTCCAGCAGTCCCACAAAATTAGTGATTCCGTTCTGAATCATTATCGGCACCGCCACAGACAGCACCAGCTTGTAAAAGTCTTTTGTCCCTATCAGTTTTTTCCGTAAGCTCACTTTATGTAAATCCCCTGTTTTCAATATTACAGCCCCGTAATTATGCGGGGCTGCCGTTTTCTTTTTTTAGTTTTAAAATATGCTACACGCTGATGCTGTAGGAAGCGTTAAATTCGCCGCCCGCTTCCAGGGAATTGCTCCATTCCCGTTCCTCCAGCGTGCCGTTGAAATCCCTGTGATCGCATCTTCCATACCAGGGCTCAACACAGATAAAAGGCGCATTTTTCCCCGGCGGCGACCAGATGCCGAAAAGAGGCGCGTCAAACCGGACCGTCACAAAAGTATTTCCCTTTGGATCCACCAGTCCCAGAGAATGGGCCTGTCCGCCCTCAAGCACCAGCGCATCCCTGTCGAAAAGCGCTTCCTTTACCGGAAGCCTTCCATCCTCCAGAAGATATTCCTCATGCTCATCCGTCGCCAGGCCGTCCGGTCCTATAATCCTTGTTTCCACCGGTCCTGCCGTATCAAACTGCAAGGCATAGCCGTCTTTATTTCCCTCTTCATTCAAAGGGCAGACAAAGGCCGGATGCCCTCCGATGGAAAACCAGATTTTCCTGCTGTCCGTATTTTTCACCCGCCAGAGCACTTCCAGGGTTCTGTCCTTCAGACGATACCCCAGCTCCAGCCGGAAATCAAAGGGATAACTTTTCCTTGTCTCCACATCCGAATCCAGCGCCAGCCAGATTTCCGTATCCGTACCGGATATCCGCGTAAACTCCCGATCCCTTGCAAAGCCATGCTGTGACATGACATATTCCTGTCCGCCGAAGCTGGTTTTTTTATTCTTATAATTTCCTACCAATGGAAAAAGCACCGGAGACACTCTCTTCCAGTATGCCGGATCGCCGCTCCACATATATTCCCTGCCGCTTCCGGCATCCTTCAGTGACTGAAGCTCTGCCCCAAACGATGCTATCCGGGCCGTAATTTTCCCATTGTCCAGCTCAAAATACCCCATACCGCTCCTCCTTTTTATGGAATTGTAACATATGCAGTGCACCACGATTAAAGCCAACCATACCACTACCGCTTTATATCCGCAATTGTACTGCTAAAGCACCGCACAGGTCAGGATAAACATATCAGCTTCCCTCAGTCGATAATGTCATCATCCCCATACAGGCTGCCGTCCATTCCGTTTTCCACCGCGTCCCGGATAATCTTCGTCACACGCCGTGCCCTGGAAAAAATCCACAGATCGGAAACACCGTCAAATACCAGGAAAACGCCGATAAATTTAACGGCAATATTCATCGCCTCAAAAGGATTCCAGATCAGGACGCCCCCGAAAGCCACGGTCAGCACTGCAAACAGCAGGGCCAGCCACCAGAAGCTGTACTTCGCCCTGCACAGGTAAACCGCCTGCTGCAAATCGTAAATGCCGTGGAGAATAATGATAATCCCCACAATCACCGGAATCAGCCTGATTACGAATTCCGGCTTCAGCAGAATCCATACACCGATGGCCACGAAACAGATCGTGAGCAGCAGGTGGATCTGCTTCATGAACGATCCCGCAGGGGAGGAAAAGAAGCTTACCAGATAGACCGCTCCCATCAGTACCAGAATGGCTCCCAGCACCATACACACGATTCTGGCCGACACATCCGGCCATACGAACAACACCACTCCGCATACAATACAGAACAGCGCGGTTAAAATAAAATTAAGCTTCAGCTCCTGCATAAAATCTTTCATTTAATTCAAGCTCCCCTCTGCGGTTCCTCCGCTTCTGCGGCCAGGGCCTGTACGGCTAAAGTCACAGCATATTCTACGTAACAGTACAGTCTTGGGCCGAACTGTTACCGCATACGCCCATTAAAAATCGCCTTCGGCGACGGTCGGATGCCTGCTGCCACCACATTTTCTCACTGTCTGCGCAGTAAATGCGCAGACCTGCCTGAACTGTTACTATTCTACCTTTAACTTACTCTCAGCCTCTTCCCCTGTCAAGCCTTCTTCCTGAAAACCAGCCAGCCCCAGTAGCCAAGCATGGCGCCAAAGCAGTTTAACAGAAGATCGTCCACATCAAAAGCGCCAAAGGAGGAAAACAGCTGGAACACCTCAATTCCCGCCACAAACAAAAACGCATTAACAAGCACCTTCCACCAGGCTGCAAAGCGTGAATCCACCCAGGGCAGAAGCGCCCCGAAGGGAATAAAAATTGCCACATTCCCAAACAGGTTCTCAAAACTGTTCAGCCGGTCCCTGTACACAATATACATCCGCACCGTCTTAAACAGCCTGAAATTAGCAGTCTCCAGCCCCCGCAGAATTACGCCGCTCTGCCAGGTATCCATAATCTCCTTCAGATCAGCGAAAGGGTATTTAAAAATAATAAGCCTGATAGTAAGCATCAGATAAATCAAAAAAACAGCCCTGCGGATGTTTTCCCGTTTTTGTTTCTGCAAATGATATCCTCTCTGCCCCGGTGCGCTCCTGCCAGTCACCGGATCAATAGCTTACTTCCATCAGCGCCAGTCCGCAGGCAGGAGCCAGCGGCCCCGCATTTTCCCGGAGCCCGCTTTCCAGAATAGCCGGCATCTCTTCAGGCCTGCGGTTCTTCTTACCTGTTTCAATCAGAGTCCCCATCAGGATACGCACCATGTGGAATAAAAACCCGTTTCCCCGGAAGGTAAAATGGATTTCATCCCCGCACCGGACAATTTCAATAGCTTCGATAGTGCGCACCGTGGATTTTTTCCCCTTCTTTGTGGAAGTAAACGCCTTAAAATCGTGAGTGCCCTCCAAGTATGAGGCCGCTTTGCACATGGCCTGCACATCCAGCTTTTCCGGGACCTGCCAGACATACCTTCTTTCAAATATATGTGGCACGCTGCTGTTTAACACCCGGTAGCGATAGGTTTTTCCCTTCGCGCCCAGCCTGGCATGGAAGCGGTCAGGCACCTCTTCTATGGAAATCACGGCAATATCCTCAGGAAGATAGCTGTTAATCTTCTCCATCAGGGCCTCCGCAGTCAGCTTCGTATCCATATGGAAGCTGGCGACCTGCCCGTAAGCATGGACGCCTGCATCCGTGCGGCCGGAGCCATGGATTTCCACCGGTTCCCCGGCAATGCGGGACAGCAGGCGTTCAAGCTTTCCCTGGATGGTGTATTCCTTCGCATTTGTTTCCAGGAAACTGCTGTCGGAAGTCTCCGCATCCTCCCTGCGGCCTGCATTCGTTCCGCCCTGCTTCTGCCAGCCCTTATATCTTGTGCCCTCATATTGAAGAACTATTTTGAAATTACGCAATCAACAAACCTCCCAGGGATTCTTTTTCCCTTCCATGAACAGCTTACAGCTGGAAAGGGAATCCCTTACCACCGTTTTTGTATAGTTATCCGTATAAAACGCCATATGATGGGAAACCGTCACATTGGGGAACCCCCGCAGGATAGCAAGCTCCCGGTTGGAAAGCACATCTGACTTATGGTCGTAATAATACAGTCCGAACTCATTCTCCACCACATCCAGGGCGGCCGCGCCTATTTTTCCGTTTTCGATTCCCGCAATCAGAGCCTCGGAATCGATGAGCGCGCCTCTGGCCGTGTTGACGATCACAACGCCGTCCTTCATCTGTGACAGCGTTTTTTCATTCACCAGATGGAAGTTTTCCTCGGTCAGAGGCGTATGCATGGTGATTACATCCGCTTCCTTCCACAGCTCCTCCAGGGAAACATACTGTCCGTAACGCTTCACTTCCTCGTTTTCATACAGATCATAGGCCAGGATACGGCAGCCAAAGCCGCTCAGGTTACTGATAACGGTACGTCCGATGCGTCCCGTCCCAATTACGCCCACCGTAAGATCCTTCAGCTCCCTGCCCTGGATTCCTTCCAGCGTATAATCCTGGATATTGGTCCTCTCCAGGATACGTTTCATTTTGCGGATGCTCATGAGAATCAGCATCACTGTATAATCCGCCACCCCATTCGGCCCGTAGGGCGCATTGCCCACATGGATGCCGAATTCCCTGGCAGCCTCCAGATCCACATGATCATAACCTATGGTCCTTGTGGTGATGTAACGGATGCCGTTCCTGGCAAACTCCGCCATCAGCTCCCTGGTAATCTGGGAGGTAATGATATCGGCGCATTCACAGCCCTCCGTAACGGATACGATATTATCCATATCCGGCGCATCCGGGCACGTGGAAAGCTCCAGCCCCAGATCCCCGGCATATTTTTCAAACCATTCCGCTTCATCAAATTCCCTTAAATTAAAAACCGCTACCTTCTTCATTATTCTTCCAGGTCCTCCTTATTCAGCCTTCTGAACCGGTTAAAACCGTTTATCAAAATCCGTATGCTGTTCTGTGTCGTTTCAAACAGGCCCGCTTCATACATATTCAGCACAACAATTCCTACGGGCACCGCCAGGATCATCCCCAACACGCTTCCAATCTTATAGCCGATAAAGAGAAGAAACAACGTTGGAACAGGAGGTACTCCGATGGAATCCCCCACGATCTTGGGCTGTATAATCTGGCGAAGCAGCTGGGCAACTCCCCAGATTATCATCAGGCTCAGCGCCATGCGGTAATCCCCGGCCAGCAGTTCAATCAAAGCCCAGGGCCAGAGGACCGCGCCGGTCCCAAAGATTGGGAAAAAATCAAGAAATGCGATTAAAAGCGCAATGAGCAGGGAATATTTCACCTTTAAAATCCATAACCCCACCATCAGCACAAGATAGATCCAGATCTCAATTTTAAACTGTGCCTTAAAATATCCCCCCAATGCCCCTGTAAGGCTGGAGGACAGGATATTCCACTTTCTGCGGAAGCTTTCCGGCAGATTCTTTTTCATAAACCTGCCGATGTTATCCTTTTCCGCCACGAAAAAATAAGCGGACAGAAGGCACATAATCGTACTGACGATAATCGAAGGAATATTTTTTGCAAAATTCCCCACTGCAGTTACCGTAGGCGCGCTCAGCCCATTGACGGCCTCTCCGATATACTGGCCCAGCCTGTCAATCACCGTGGTTATTTTATCCCGGAAATCCAGCGGAAAACGGGCGTAGAGATCCGTGAGGTTATCCCCCACCTGATTCATGTCCCGTTCCAGGTTATTCCAGATGGATGGCAGTTCGGATACAAATCCGGCGCCCTCTGACACCAGCTTGGCGATAATCAGATAGCCCAGACCGATGACCAGCGCCAGCACCGCCACAATGACGATGGCGGAGCCTGCCTTCCTCCTGATTTTAATTTTCTGTTCAAAGAAACGCACCAGAGGGTTGGCTATCATGGCAATGATCCAGCCCACTACAAAAGGCATGAAAAATCCCAACAGTCTGGGCAGCACAAAAATCACCAGCAGCAAAAGAACCACCGCCGTAAGCAGATTCAGCACCGCCTTAATATACTTCGTTGAACCGGATTGCTGCATATCCCGTACACCTGCCTTTCCAGTCTGCTTCGGGTTAATCCGCCTGCGCTCCCTCCCCTGCAAGCAGATTGTCAATCAAATCATAGATTTCTTCCCGTCCCTGCTTGGTCTGGGCGGAAAATGGAATGACCACCGCATCCTTTTCCGCTTCCAAGCCCTGCTTCACCGTTTTTACAGCCTTCGGAATCTGGCTTCTGTTCAGTTTATCCATTTTTGTGGCAATAATAATCGGATGATATCCCTGATACAGAATCCACTGATACATCTGCTTATCATTGGCGGAGGGTTCATGGCGGATATCGATCAGCAGAAATACCGCCTTCAGCTTTTTCGAGCTGCGCAGGTATCTCTCAATCATTTTTCCCCACTGGGCCTTCACCGCCTCATTGGCCTTCGCATAGCCGTAGCCCGGCAGATCCACCAGATAGAAGGCATCATTGATATTGTAAAAATTAATGGTCTGTGTCTTTCCCGGCTGGGCGGAGGTCCTTGCAAGGGACTTTCTGTTCATAACTGCATTGATGAGGGAGGATTTTCCCACATTGCTCTTTCCTGCAAAAGCGATTTCCGGAAGTGTGTTGTCAGGCAGCGTACTTGTTATGCCGCATACGGTTTCCAGGTTTACATTTTTAATTATCATATTGGTTCCTTTCTGCCTGCCCTTTTTCCGGCAGCCTGACCATGGGCAGGCCGCCGTGCCTGTCCGGCCGCTTTTTATTTTTCTGCAAACGCGTGCCGGATTACCTCTTCCATTTTTTCCACCAGAATGATATCCAGGCCGCTCTTGATTTCCTTGGAGATTTCCTCCACGTCCTTTTCGTTTTCTTTGGGAACAAGCACTGTCTTCATTCCCGCAGTCTTGGCTGCCAGCAGCTTTTCCTTCAGGCCGCCGATAGCAAGCACACGGCCTCTTAAGGTGATCTCACCCGTCATAGCCACATTTGCCCTGACAGGAGTCCTGGTAATGGCGGACAGCATTGCCGTCGCCATGGTGATGCCTGCGGAAGGCCCGTCCTTGGGCACTGCTCCCTCCGGGATATGGATATGGAAATCATAGGCGGTAAAGGTATCCTCCGGCAGGTTGTATTCATCGCTGACGGACCGGATGTAGCTCATGCCCGTAAGCGCGGATTCCTTCATCACATCTCCCAGCTGTCCCGTAAGCCTGATTTCCCCTTTTCCGGGCATCATGTTCACTTCAACCTGCATGGTAACGCCGCCTACGCTCGTCCAGGCCAGTCCGCGCACAATACCGATATCGTCCTTATCATTGGCCTTATCCCTGGCAATTTTACGTTTGCCCAGATACTGCTCCAGATTCCTTCCGGTAACATGAACCGCCGGCTTTTTCTGCTCCAGCAGCTGTCTTGCGGCCTTCCGGCATATTTCCCCGATCTTCCGCTCCAGCTCGCGGACACCTGCCTCGCTTGTATAGGAAAGTATGATTTCCCGCAGCGCCCCATCGCTGATAGTCAGCTTCTTTGCATCCAGGCCGTTCTTTTCCAGCTGCTTTGCGATCAGATGCTCCCTGGCGATGTGGAACTTTTCATTGGCCGTATAGCTTGTCACTTCAATGATTTCCATGCGGTCCAGCAAAGGCCTGGGTATTTCCGCCGTGGAATTGGCGGTGGCTATGAACAGCACCTCGGACAGATCCACCGGGATTTCCACATAGTGATCCCTGAAATGGTTGTTCTGTTCACTATCCAGCACCTCCAGCAGCGCAGAGGAGGTATCACCCCTGTAATCACTGCTTACCTTATCAATCTCATCCAGAAGCATCAGCGGATTTTTCACCCCGGCCTGCTTCAGTCCGGTGACAATGCGTCCGGGCATGGCGCCCACATAGGTACGGCGGTGTCCTCTGATTTCCGCCTCATCCCTGACGCCGCCCAGGCAGATGCGGACGTACTTTTTATTCAGGGATTCCGCCACGCTTCTTGCAATGGAGGTCTTGCCTGTTCCCGGAGGTCCCACCAGACAGATAATCGGGCTGTCTCCCCGCTTTGTCAGGCTTCTGACCGCCAGGAATTCCAGGATTCTCTCCTTTACCTGCTCCAGACCGTAGTGATCACGCTCCAGAATCTGTTCTGCCCGCTTAATATCTGTATTATCCTTGGAAACCTTATCCCAGGGCAGCTCCAGAAGGGTTTCCAGATATCCTCTTTCCACGGAGGATTCGGCGCTTCCCTGTCCCAGGCTCCTGAAACGGTTGATTTCCTTCTGTATTTTTTCCTTGACCTCCCGGCCCGCCTTCAGCTTGTTCAGCTCCTGCTGGAACTGCTCCGCATCGGACATTACATTATCTTCACCCAGCTCTTCACGGATATAGTTCATCTGCTCACGAAGCATATATTCCTTCTGGTTTTTCTCCATCCGGCCCTTGACCTGTTCCGTAAGCTCCGTCCTGATTTTGGCAACCTCGATTTCCTCATAGAGGATTTTCGCAAGCACCTGATAACGGGTTCCCAGATCGACAGCCTCTAAAACCGCCTGCTTTTTGTCAAAGGTAACAGGCATGCTTTCGATCAGTTCATCCATCAGCACACCCAGGCTGAAGGTGCCGTCAAAATGCTTCAGCATAGTCTTACCGATTCTCGGGAAGAAGGAACAGAACTCCATGAACAGCTCACGAAGATTGCGCATCATGGCTTCTTCTTCGATGGTGCTGCCCTCGGCAACGCCTTCCAGATGGAGAGGGGATTCCACAATTTCGATCTCCCCTACCAGATAATTTTTCTCTTCATCCGAAAAACCGCGCAAAATTGCCCGGTCAAGCCCTTCTACAAGCACGCGCACCACATTTTCAGGCAGCCTGGTTACCTGTTTGATCTGGGCAAGGCATCCCATATGATATACCTTGGTATAATCCGGATCATCCTCTTCCACATCCTTCTGGCCTACCAGGAAAACCCTCTGATCGCTCATCATAGCCTGTTCCACTGCCAAAATGGATTTTGTGCGGCTTAAGTCAAAATGAATCACCAAGCCCGGAAGCACTGTCATACCACGCAGCGCTACTGTGGGTACCTGAAGGACTCTTGTGGAATTTCCATTCTGTTCTTCTGAGGATGCATAATCTGTTATAATTTCATCCAAATTCATATTTCCTGCTTTTGTATTTTCTTCCATTTTGATTATCCCTATATCTTGGCAAGCAGCCGTACTGCTCTCTCCTTTTCCGAGCACGGCCGGCCTCATCTGTTTGTTTTTTTACTGCGCCCGCTGTCTGCCCTTCATGAAATCATCCAGCGCGCAGCAGCTGTTATATATTACCATAAACGCCGCCCTTAAAAAAGGGCGGCGTTATCTTAACCAATTACTGTGCTTCTCTATAATCTTCCAGCCGTCCCCCGGTTTCCCGATGGACAACCAAAGGCTTACTTTCTCCGTCCACGGCTTCTTTAGTGATAATGCACTGTTCAATTGTGTCATCGGAAGGGATGCGGTACATCACATCCATCATCACATTCTCCAGGATAGAACGAAGTCCTCTCGCACCGGTCTTTCTCTCCATTGCCTTCTCGGCAATTGCTTCCACTGCATCAGGCTCAAAAGTAAGTTTAACATGGTCAAAGGAAAACAGCTTCTGATACTGCTTCACCAGAGCATTCTTAGGCTCTGTGAGAATGCGCATCATTGCTTCCCTGTCCAGTCCCTGGAGGGATACATTCACCGGCACACGGCCGACAAACTCCGGAATCAGACCATACTTAACAAGGTCGGTAGGTGTCACCTCTGCAAGAAGCTCACCCATCTCCCTGGTACTCTTATCAGCTATTTCAGCATTAAAACCGATCGATTTTCTATCCAGGCGCGTTTCCACAATTTTATCCAGGCCGTCAAAAGCTCCGCCGCAAATAAAAAGAATATTGGAAGTGTCAATCTGTATCAGCTCCTGATGGGGATGCTTCCTGCCTCCCTGAGGCGGAACGCTAGCAACAGTGCCTTCTATAATCTTAAGAAGCGCCTGCTGTACACCCTCTCCTGATACATCTCTGGTAATGGATACATTTTCGCTCTTTTTTGTAATTTTATCTATTTCATCAATATAAATGATTCCATACTGTGCTCGTTCCACATCATAATCCGCCGCCTGAATCAGCTTCAGGAGAATGTTTTCCACATCCTCTCCTACATAGCCTGCTTCCGTCAGCGTTGTAGCGTCCGCAATTGCAAACGGTACGTTGATAATCTTGGCAAGTGTCTGTGCCAGATAGGTCTTACCGGAACCCGTGGGGCCGACCATGATGATATTGCTCTTCTGAAGTTCAACATCATCCGCATCCTTCTCTGCGGTCACGCGTTTATAATGATTATATACCGCAACCGACAAAACCTTCTTCGCTTCATCCTGGCCGATCACGTAATCATCGAGGAATTCCTTTATTTCCACAGGCTTCAGAAGATTGATGTCCATCGCTTCTTCCGGTGCTTCATCTTCATATTCTTCCTCAATAATATCCGCACAGATATCTACGCACTCGTCACAGATATAGACACCATTCGGGCCAGCAATTAATTTACGGACCTGATCCTGCGTCTTATTACAAAAAGAACATCTTATCTGGTCGTCTGAATTTCTACCTGCCATTTTTTTACCTCAATTTGTAACTGTTCAGTCCCTTCCCAGTTGCTGCCAGGCTCCATCTTAAATCGCCTTCGGCGATGGATTCAGGCGCTCCTGCATCACTTTCTTGCCCTCAGCGCATTTACTGCGCCTGGCTGGCTGAATAGTTATCCTTAATTTTCCCTTCAAAAATACTTTGCCAAAGTACAGCTGTCCGTTCCCCTGCGGCTGCAATACAATGCCGTATGCATCCGTTCCGTCCTGCAGGACGGACCCGCGGGGAACATTTGACATCTGCGTCAAAACTTACCGGATACACCGCCGCAAAGCGGCAGTATACCCGGAAAAAATTTATGCCTGTTTCTGGGCATCTGCTCTTGATATGATAACGCTGTCGATCAGTCCGTAAGCTTTCGCTTCTTCCGCCGTCTTCCAGTTATCCCTTTCGGTATCTGCCATAACGACTTCAAAATCCTGACCGGTATTCTGTGCAAGGATTCTTGCAAGCTTTTCCTTGGTCTGCAGGATATGCTTCGCAGTGATCTCAATCTCGGTTGCCTGCCCCTGCGTACCGCCGGAAGGCTGATGAATCATGATCTCCGCATTGGGAAGGGCCATTCTCTTGCCCTTTGTGCCGCCAGCCAGAAGGAATGCCCCCATGCTGGCCGCCATGCCGATACAGATGGTGGATACGTCACATTTTACAAACTGCATGGTATCATAAATCGCCATACCTGCCGTCACAGACCCTCCGGGGCTGTTGATGTAAAGATGGATATCCTTCTCCGGGTCCTCGGCTTCCAGGAAGAGAAGCTGTGCCACAACCAGGCTGGCCGTGGTATCGTTCACTTCCTCCCCCAGGAAAATAATTCTGTCTTTCAAAAGCCTTGAATAGATATCATAGGAACGTTCCCCATGACTGTTCTGCTCAATGACATAAGGTACTAAACTCATTTTTCTGCCTCCGTTTCGCTTCTTAAGTTTCTGTGCAAATATGTGTTTCGGGAATGTACGGTCAAAAGTATATGAACTTAAACACACTCTATAGTATCGCACATACGTTTCTTTTGCAATAAGGCATTCATTTAATTAAGAAAAGTTTTATAACCTTTTATAGATTATTCGTAACAGTTCAGCCTTTGGCCGAACTGTTACTGCATCCGCCCATTAAAAATCGCCTTCGGCGAGGGGCGGACGCCTGCTGCCGCCACTTTTTCTCACGGTTTACGCAGTGAATGCGCAAGCCCGCCTGAGCTGTTACGATTATTCTTCACTCTTCGCTTTTTTAGCCTTTGCTTTTTTTTCCTTCGCGTTCTCTCTTACGAAATCAGCTGCCTTGGAAACTGCCAGGTCTTCCATGATCTGCTTCTTGCCGGCTTCTCCCATGATTTCCCTTACCTTATCGGCTTCCATCTGATAGGAGGCTGCCATCTTCTCGATTTCCTTATCGAAATCTTCTTCGGAAGCTTCAATCTTCTCAGCGGCCGCCACTGCTTCCAGCACCAGTCTGGACTGGATTCTCTTCAAAGCCTGGGGCTTGATGGATTCCACCATGCTTGCAGGAGTCTGTCCGGTGTACTGGCAGTACATATCCAGGTTCATGCCCTGCATCTGCAGTCTCTGTGCGAAATCATCAACCATCTGTCTCTGCTGTGTCTCGATCATGGCATCCGGGATTTCCATCTGCGCTTCTGCGATGATAGCTTCGATTACGGCATCCTCTTTGGCATTCTTGGCATCCTGTTCCTTCTTCTCAGACAGTTTCTTTCTGATGTCTTCCTTATATTCAGCCAGGGTTTCAAAATCAGAAACCTCTGAAGCGAACTCATCATCCAGCTCAGGAAGCTGCTTTTCCTTAACTTCCTTGATGCTTACCTTGAATACGGCAGGCTTTCCGGCCAGTTCCTTCGCCTGATACTCTTCGGGGAAGGTTACGTTAACCTCTACGTCTTCTCCGGCATTCTTTCCAATCAGCTGCTCTTCAAAGTTATCAATGAAAGAATGGGAGCCGATAGCCAGGGAGTAGTTCTCGCCCTTGCCGCCCTCAAAAGCAACATCGTCAACAAAGCCTTCAAAGTCAATAACTGCAACGTCTCCGTCTGCAACCGCTCTTTCCACGGTCACCATTCTGGAATTGTTCTCCCTCTGCTGGTTCAGATCCGCATCTACCTCTTCATCGGATACTGTGATGTCGATCTTCTCCACTTCCACACCCTTATATTTTCCAAGGGTTACTTCCGGCTTCAGGGCTACTTCCGCTGTGAAAATAAAAGGCTTTCCTCCTTCGATCTGCGTTACATCTACCTTGGGGGAAGAAACTATTGTATCTTCGCACTCTTCCACAGCCTTTTCGTATGCTTCGGGAATCAGGGCATTGGCAGCATCTTCATAGAAGAATTCCTTACCGTACAACTGCTCGATCATCTTGCGGGGCACTTTACCCTTACGGAATCCGGGAATCTGAATTTTTCCCTTATTTTTCTGGTAAGCCTTTTCAATAGCAGCTTCCAGCTCTTCTGCCGGAACTTCAATTGTAAGCTTTGCCATGTTTTTTTCCAGTTTTTCCACCTGTAAACTCATTTTACTGCTTCCTCCTTGTATTTCACTTTCGTGATTCATGGTTCTTATCACTTATCGGCGTCGGTATGGGACTTCAAGACCAACCAACTTTTATCCTGCATAAACACAGGCTTTCCGGGGTATTACCACCCAATTTATGCCCGCCCGGCGCCAATGTCTCCGGGTGTTCACAGTCATTTTACGATTATAGCATAAAGTATTGAAAAATACTAGCTTTTTTTGGGTTTTTGTATTATAATGAAGGTCAGCCTGTGCGGACGGCAATTTACATTCCCTTCCGGACAGCCTGTGTTACTTTAATAACTTTTTTCTGATACCAAAGGATTCCTGAAGTAAAGAAAGGGTGGCATAGCGAAACCTTACAAGCCTTCCCGGAGTCTGCCCGGGAGGGCTTTCTTAATCTTTAGAACTGAATCAGAAAGGAACCGATCTGTTATGGAAGAAAAGGTGGCAATCATCGGCATTTTTATCACGGACAACGCGGCCGCATCAAAGGTCAACGACCTGCTTCACGAATTCAGCGACTGCATTATCGGCAGGATGGGTATTCCCTACCGGGAGAAATCAATGAATATCATTTCCATCATAGTCAGTGCCGATCCGGGCCGTATCAGCGCGCTTTCCGGGCGTCTGGGCCGGATTGAAGGCATCACTTCCAAAGCCATGCAGGCGCAGGTCAAGCCCGGCCCTTCCCCCAGATAACGCCGGAAATAATTTTCAGGCACGTCCAGTGCAGAAGAACCGGGCATAATTTTCAATCAATGGAGGAAAACTTATGAAAAAAATCTTATCCGTATTAGCAGCGCTCACGCTGACCGCTTCCCTGCTTGCAGGCTGCAGCGGCAAGGCTGCAAGCACACCGGCTGAAACTGCCGGCCAGGCGGAATCCGCCTCCGCTGCAGAATCCACTATGGAATCAGCTGCCGAAACAGAAACTGTTTCCCAGCAGGAAACTACTGTAGCCGAAACAGAAGGAAGCCAGCCCGCAGAGGCTTCCGGCGAAGAAACCGCCGTACGCGTCATGGCGCTGAAGGGACCTACGGCCATGGGAATGGTACAGCTCATGGATACCGCGGAAGCCGGCCCTGTAGGCGGCAATGCTTATGAATTCACAATCGCAGCATCCGCTGACGAAGTGACGCCCCGGCTGGTACAGGGAGATGCGGACATCGCCGCCGTTCCCGCCAATCTGGCAAGCGTCCTTTACAATAATACCGAAGGCAAAATCCAGGTGCTTGCAGTCAACACCCTTGGCGTACTTTATATAGTAGAAAGCGGTGATACCGTGCAGACTGCCGCCGACCTGAAAGGAAAGACAATTTACGCCAGCGGAAAAGGCTCCACTCCTGAGTATGCCCTGAATTACATTCTTTCTTCCAACGGAATTGATCCTGAAAAGGATGTGACCATCGAATGGAAATCCGAGCACTCCGAATGCGTTGCTGCCCTTTCCTCCGGCGAAGGCGGAATCGCCATGCTTCCCCAGCCCTTTGTAACCACGGCCCAGGCCAAAAACGACAGCATCCGTATCGCCCTTGACCTGACGAAAGAATGGGATGCACTGCAGGCCGGCGTGGAAACGCCCAGCGCCCTTATCACCGGCGTAGTTGTGGTGCGTGCGGATTTTGCAGCAGAAAATCCCGAAGCAGTCAGCGCTTTCCTTGATTCCTATAAGGAATCCGTTGATTTCGTAAACGGCAGCACCGAAGATGCAGCGGCCCTTATTGAAAAATATGACATCGTTCCCGCCGCAGTTGCCGTGAAAGCCCTTCCCTACTGCAACATTACTTTTATTGAAGGAACTGAAATGAAAGAAAAGCTTTCCGGCTATCTTAACGTCCTCTTTGGCCAGAATCCCAAGGCTGTGGGAGGAAAGCTTCCTGCTGACGATTTCTACTACAGCAGATAACCATACCCTTAGGAGATTTCAGAATGCGCAGACAAAACAAAGCCATTCATCCTGACAAAAACAAAAAAAAGCAGACAGCGGATAACCGGCTCCGTCCCTGGGCGGTGGCCGTCTGGCTGGCAGTCTGGGAACTGGCCAGCCTGTATATCGGGCAGGAGATACTTCTGGTATCTCCTGTTTCCGTCTTACGCCGCCTCACCGTCCTCGCCGTCCAGTCCGATTTCTGGGGTTCCATCGCCTTCTCCTTTTTCCGGATTATAGGCGGTTTCCTCCTGGCATCCCTGTGCGGCACCCTGCTTGCCTCCCTTTCCGCCGCCTTCCGTTTCGTCCGCGACCTCCTGGCCCCCGCCATGGCAGCCATCAAAGCCGTCCCCGTGGCATCCTTCATCATCCTGGTGCTCATTTGGGTTCCCTCCCGGAACCTCTCCGTCGTCATCTCCTTCCTGATGGTGCTGCCGGTCATCTACACCAACGTCCTGAGCGGCATCCTCAGCACTGACCGGAAGCTGCTGGAAATGGCCCAGGTTTTCCGTATTCCGCTGTTCCGCCGCATCCGCTACATCTATCTCTCCCAGCTCCTCCCCTATCTGCGGACCGGCTTTTCCCTCTCTCTGGGACTATGCTGGAAAGCCGGCGTTGCCGCCGAGGTCATCGGCATCCCCAAAGGCTCCATCGGAGAAAAGCTATACGAAGCCAAAGTATACCTGGAAACCCCAGACCTCTTTTCCTGGACGCTGGTCATCGTACTAATCAGCGTCATCTTTGAAAAGCTGTTCCTCCGCTTCATAGACAAAACCGTAGCCCTCATAGAAAAAATGTAAAGGAGAAAGATTCCTATGCCCGCCGATATCCAAATTACCGGACTTTGTAAAAGCTACCGGGACAAAAAAGTGCTGGACAACTTAAGCCTCACCATCAAAGCCGGTTCCATCACAGCCCTGATGGCTCCCTCCGGCGCCGGCAAAACTACCCTCCTGCGCATCCTCATGGGCCTGGAGACCCCAGATTCCGGCACTATCCTGGGCCTTACAAACCAATGCATCTCCGCCGTCTTCCAGGAAGACCGCCTCTGCGACAACCTGAGCCCCGTATCCAACATCCGCCTTACTGCCGGAACCCACTTTCCCCGCCGCGCCATCACCGACGCCCTGGAAGCCACCGGCATCCTCTCCTGCGCCGCCCAGCCCGTCCGCGAACTCTCCGGAGGCCAGCGCCGCCGCGTCGCCCTCCTTCGCGCCCTTTTAGCCCCCTACGACCTCCTCCTTTTGGATGAACCCTTCAAAGGCCTGGACGCCCAGACCCGCCTCCAGGTCATAACCTACACCCAAACCGCCCTCCA